>CAINTF010000095.1 GCA_903853285.1 uncultured Acidimicrobium sp.
ACGTGCGAGCAGTAATCGTCACTGGTAGCGGGCGTGCTTTTTGTGCGGGTGCCGACTTATCGCACGGAGCAGACACCTTTAGCGACGGCAAGTTGAGCGGCCAAACTCCAACCTCGGTGCGCCGCGATGGTGGCGGCATGGTGACGCTGCGCATGTTTAGGTGCAACAAGCCCATCATTGGTGCAATCAACGGTGCGGCCGTAGGTATTGGTGCGACGATGACATTGCCAATGGATATTCGTATCGCTGCAGACTCGGCAAAGATGGGATTTGTTTTCACTCGGCGTGGCATTGTGCCTGAGGCGTGCTCGTCGTGGTTTTTGCCACGTCTTGTTGGTATTTCGCAGGCCCAGGAATGGGTATTGACCGGACGAGTTTTTTTGGCTGATGAAGCGTTGCGCGGTGGTCTAGTGCGGAGCATTCATCCGCAAGAAGAGCTGCTGCAAGTTGCTCGCGAACTTGCGAAGGAAATTGTGGACAATGCTGCTCCGGTTTCGGTGGCACTTGCCAGGCAAATGATGTGGCGCATGCTGGGTGCATCACACCCAATGGAAGCGCATCGTGTTGATTCTCGTGGTATTCAAGAGCGCGGGCGTTCCGCAGATACTCGTGAAGGTGTAATGAGTTTTCTTCAAAAGCGACCCGCTGTGTTTAGCGACAAGGTAACGACTGATGTGCCAGATATTTTTGTTGGCTGGGAAGAACCAGAGTTTTTCTAGTTCATGAGTCTTTTTGAAGAAGTCGGTGGCACGCCTTTTTTCGATCGACTAGTTGAGCGTTTTTATGAGGGTGTTGTCACCGACGACGTGTTGTTGCCGTTGTATCCCGAGCAGTCAGACTTAAGTGGAGCCAAAGAACGACTCACACTTTTTCTGCAGCAGTATTGGGGCGGTCCAACGACGTACAGCGATGAGCGAGGACATCCTCGGCTACGGCAACGACATTTTCCATTTGTGATTGGTGAGCGTGAAAGGGATCGTTGGATGGTGCACATGATGGCTGCAGTAGATGAACTCTCACCAAATGATTCCGTGCATCAGCAGCTAATGGAATATATGGCGATGGCGTCTACTGCCATGATCAATACTCGTCGCGAAACTATTTGAGTGCGTAACACGCAATTGCGGTAGCCGAAGCAACATTGAGCGAGTCAATTCCGACCGCCATAGGGATGTTGGTCAGAATTGTGCACGCTTCAAGCGCTGCATCGCTCAGGCCTTGGCGTTCAGATCCGAGCACAAGAGCGCGAGGCTGTGTGTCTTCGAGGCGGACTTGTGCCATCGGCTCAACTTGCTTCGAATGGTGTTTCAGTGTCATGCCAACAACAGCAAAGCCTCGACTCGATAGTTGATTCAATGTGGTCGAGATATCAGCGATTCGGGCGTAGGGGAGATGGAATGTCGTGCCCATCGAAACACGCAACGCTCTGCGGGTGAGTGGATCTGACGAAGTCGTGTCGAGCAACATTGCATCCCATCCGAGTGCGCAGGCACTGCGGGCAATAGCGCCAACATTGCTTGGATTGTCGATGCAATCAAGAATCACGAGGCGGGTAGATGAATCCATTAATGATTGTGCATCTCGTAATGCAGGGCGATGGAATACGCCAATTGCGTCGAGCGGAACACCAAGACCAGTAACTTCGCGTCGAATGTCTGCTGAAGCACTCAACGTAATGCCACCTTGCTTTGAGACATCTGCGGCGAATTCGTTTGCACATTTAGGGTCGCACAACACGACGGAAGGTTTGCAACCAGCTTCGAGTGCGCGACGAACAACGAGGTCGCCTTCTGCAACAAACATTCCGTTCGATTCGAGATTGTTTGCTTGTGCGGCTTTGCGCTGCGCAATGGTGTTCAGTTGCCGTTCGCGCCAACGAAACGCGTTCAGCCGTTCGTCGGCCGCATCGTTAACTTCAATAATCACTGGAATTTAATTTAAAACTGCCATGGGAAGGCATCCCAGTCTGGGTCGCGCTTCTCGAGGAACGCATTTCGTCCTTCTTCGGCTTCGTCGGTCATATAGGCGAGCCGAGTTGCTTCACCGGCAAACACTTGCTGGCCGACAAGACCATCATCGATCAAGTTGAATGAAAACTTGAGCATTCGCTGTGCGGTAGGACTCTTTGAGTTGATCTCTTTTGCCCACTGCAGTGCTGTTGCTTCAAGTTCATTGTGGCTCACAACGGCGTTGACCATGCCCATGCGCTGGGCGTCATCGGCAGAGTATTCGCGGCCAAGGAAGAAAATTTCTCTGGCAAACTTTTGGCCAACTTGGCGCGCAAGATATGCCGAACCAAAACCACCATCAAAGCTTGCAACATCCGCATCAGTTTGTTTGAAGCGAGCATGTTCTTTGCTCGCCAATGTGAGGTCGGAAACCACGTGCAGGCTGTGGCCACCGCCGGCAGCCCAACCCGGCACTACACAGATCACAATCTTTGGCATGAATCTGATTAAACGTTGCACCTCGAGAATGTGCAAACGGCCAGTGCGACCTTGATTGATGGTGCTCGCGGTGTCACCGTCGGCGTATTTGTAACCATCTTTGCCTCGAATGCGCTGGTCGCCACCGCTGCAAAATGCCCAGCCACCATCTTTGGGTGATGGACCGTTGCCGGTAAGTAGAACGCAACCAACATCGGTTGATTGACGTGCGTGGTCAAGGGCTACAAAGAGTTCGTCAACTGTTGCCGGACGAAAAGCGTTGCGTACCTCTGGGCGATTGAACGCGATGCGAACTGTTCCGTGGGCTAGCGCGCGGTGGTACGTGATGTCATTAAACGAAAAGCCTTCAACCTCGCGCCAAGCGGTTGGATCGAAGATGTCGGAAACTTGTTTGGTGGCCACGGTGTCATCTTACAAACTTGACACGTTGGCGCGATGCGCGTGTTCTGGGTGCTCAAGCACGAAGCGTTCTGCCCATTCTTTAGAGGTTGAGTCTGATTGCTTTTTGGTTTGTGGGGCAGGCACAGTGTCAATAGGAGAGTCAATGTGGTTCATCACCAGACGAACTGTTGCATCCATGTCGCGAGTCAGTTGCTCGTAGGTGATGTCGAGCGGCACGATGTTGTTGTCAGCAAAGTACTTTTGCCACTGAGCATTTTCGTCGGCGATGCGAGCGAGGGCGCTAATTATTGCATCACCGTCATAGATGGGCTCCCGTTGCACTTGCATGTTGCTGTTCCATGACTCACTTTGCGAAGCACGAACAAATGAAATTGCTTGTCGGATCTCGTTTTGTCGCATGATGCGCACCCAGCGAACGGGCACACCCCAATAACTTGTGTTGATTTCCAGGTCGAGCATGTGGCGCTTGTACTGGTTCCAATGCATTTTGATCCCGAATACTCCATTTTGCGTGGTATTGATTTCGGCAAGTCGAGTGAGATATGTCAAGTATGAACTGTGAGAAAAATAAGAAATGTCACGCCATGCAGATCTACCGAGCAGTTTGCGAAGCGCACTCATCGGACGGCGAATTGGGGTGATCGTTGGCACTCCGTATTTGTCGCGAAAGCGCGCAAAATTTTGGGTGTGGATGTTGAGGTATTCCACTGGGGTGCCAGCGGCCAACGTTCCCCGAAGTATTGAGCACAACAATGTGGAGCCGGTGCGCTCGACCGAGGCGACGACCAGCAATTTTTTGGTTTCCACTCCTCAGATCCTAGAAGAAAGGGTCATTGCTGATACCGTTTTGCGTCAGTAATAAGCAGTAGTAGTCAATACTCATTTCCCCCAATCGAACGTAACGGAGACTCCCGATGACAACCCAACTCACTCTTGCCGACTGGACGAAGCGCGCA
Source organism: uncultured Acidimicrobium sp. (assembly GCA_903853285.1). Classification (GTDB taxonomy): domain Bacteria; phylum Actinomycetota; class Acidimicrobiia; order Acidimicrobiales; family Ilumatobacteraceae; genus UBA3006. The sequence goes on from CAINTF010000095.1 coordinate 3,806, forward strand.
GGTCAAAAAGTATCGCGCACGCAGTTATTTATTGATGGCAAGTTTGTGGATGCAGCGAGTGGAAAAACGTTTGAGTCAATCAATCCTCGCGATGGAAGCATCATTGCGAATGTTGCCGAGGGTGATGTCGAAGACGTCAATCGTGCTGTTGCGGTAGCGAAGCGCACGTTTGATGCTGGCATCTGGAGCGAGATGGCGCCACTTGACCGCAAGAATGTGATGCTCAAGTGGGCGCAGTTGATTCGTGATCATGCCGAAGAGTTGGCATTGCTTGAAACCATGAACTGTGGCAAACCAATTAGTGATTCGCTCAATGTCGACGTTGCTTCGTGTGCAAACAATATTCAGTGGTACGCCGAAACTATTGACAAGTTGTACGGAGAGATCGCACCAGTGCCACGTGACTCGATTGCCCTCATTGAGCGTGAGCCAATGGGTGTTGTCGGAGCAGTGGTTCCTTGGAACTACCCACTCATCATCAGCTCATGGAAAGTTGGCGCTGCACTCGCTGGTGGCAACTCGGTCATTCTGAAGCCAGCAGAGCAGTCGCCATTATCAGCGCTGTTGTTTGCTGAACTTGCAGTGCAAGCCGGTTTGCCAGCTGGAGTGTTCAATGTGATCAATGGCTTCGGTCCAAGCTGTGGTGGCACGCTCGGTAAGCACATGGATGTCAACAAGTTGGCATTTACCGGTTCGACCGAAGTTGGCAAATATTTCTTGAAGTATTCCGCTGAAAGCAATGCAAAAGCGGTTTCGCTCGAATTGGGTGGCAAGACACCACACGTGGTGTTGAGTGACTGTCCAGACATTGATGCAGCAGCATCGGCAATTGCATGGGGTGTGTTTTACAACGCTGGCCAAACATGCCATGCCGGCACTCGCATGGTTGTTGACCAGAAAATTGAAGACGAGTTGTTGCAAAAGATTCAGGATGTCTCAAAGACAATCATGCCTGGAGACACCTATGACCCGAAGACAGCAATGGGAACGATTGTGGATCGCTCACAGTTCGATCGCGTCAACGAATACATCAACATCGGTAAGAGCGAGGGAGCAATTGTGCACACGGGCGGCACTCCTGTTGAGCCAGTGAAGGGTGGCATCTTTATTCCACCAACAATCTTCAAAGGCGTGAAGCCAGGCATGCGCATTGAGCAAGAAGAGATCTTCGGTCCAGTACTCGGCTCTATTCGTGTAACAAACGACGAAGAAGCAGTGCGCATTGCAAATGATTCACAATATGGTCTGGGCGCTGCATTATGGACACGTGATGTTTCAAAGGCTCACAAAATCGCTCGTCAATTGCGTGCAGGTACCGTTTGGGTCAATACATTTGATCGCAGTTCGATCACCACGCCATTCGGTGGATTTAAGCAGTCGGGAACAGGTCGAGATCGTTCGTTGCACTCAATTGAGGGCTACACAAACTTAAAGACAACTTGGATTCAACTATGACAGGAGATCACATGCGTTGCGGATTCATCGGGCTAGGTCACATTGGCAAATTTTTGGCGGGCAGTTTGGTGCGCAATGGTTTTGAGGTCACCGTATTTGACCTCAATGCTGATGCAGCCGCACCCCTTGTTGCTAAAGGAGCAAAGTTGGCTGGCTCGATTAAAGAGTTATGCGATGCTTCCGACACGGTGTTCACATGCTTGCCGTCGCCACGTGCAATTGATGCAGTCGTTGCCGGTGCTGGTGGAGTGATTGAGTCACTTGCTGGTCGATCGACTCGCGGAACATGGATCGACATGAGCACAAATGACCAAGACGAAACATTGCGTCTTGGAGCGATGTGCGAAGCGAAGGGCATCAATGTGCTCGAGTCGCCTGTAACTGGTGGTGTGCATAAAGCAGCACACGGAGACATCACGGTGCTCGTCGGTGGCGAGGAAGCAGTGTTTAAAGCACATGAAAAAGCTCTGAACGCGATGGGCCAGCCTGTTTTGTACATCGGCAAGTTGGGGAGTGCTGCAGTCATCAAAGGCGGGCGTGGGCGTGCGCGAGCGGTGCGTGCGCGCCTCACCCGCCCGCGCGTGCGGTGAGAGCAGTGCGGCCACTTAGCGTGGTGCGAGCGGCA
>CAINTF010000096.1 GCA_903853285.1 uncultured Acidimicrobium sp.
AGACGAGTTCGAAAACACGTACACGCTGCCAAACTAAATTGACCGTCTAGAGTCGGTGTGATGACAACATCTGTTGACAGTATTCATCCGCTCGATCCACTGAGCAGTGCAGAACTCGCGGCTGCTGTTGCTCAGGCTAAGTCTGCGTGGAATCTCGATCATCGGCATTTGTTTGCCATGGTGCAACTTGACGAACCAACCAAAACAGAGCTGGCAAGCCTGAAGTCCAACTCGCCAGTTGTGCGACGTGCGCAAATGACGGTGTGGGACAAATCTCGTGGTGTCGTAAGTGAAGGTGTACTGATATTGGGAGGTGCAGCTGGCGCACTTGTCGAAATCGCTGGGTCAAAAGCGCCGGTGTTGAGCAGCGAATCAGAGCAAGCAATTGCTGCTGTGCGAGCTGACGCTCGAATCATTGACGCATTACGTGCGCGCGGCATTAACGATGTAAACACCGTGCACATGGAGACATGGCCAATCGGTGCACAAATGCCAAAGCATCTCGACACCGGTAGGCGAGTGATCTGGACACCGATGTGGCATTGCCCAACACCGCAAGCAAACTTTTATGCACACCCAATAGGCGGGTTGCACGCAATTGTCGACTTGGATACAGGCGAAGTTGTGGATGTCGAGAATGATGTGCAAATTCCAATTCCGCAAACACCAGGCCCCTATCGCGCGAGCCAGACAGGCGCAAATATTGGTCTCAAAGAACTTGCGATTACGCAACCGGATGGCGCTTCGTTCACTGTCAACGGTTGGCGAATCGATTGGGAACGCTGGAATATGCGCATTGGGTTTTGTCAGCGTGAAGGCCTAGTTATTCACGAAGTGCAGTTTGACGACAATGGTGTTGAACGACGGATTGCTCGCCGATTATCTATTGCCGAGCTCGTCATTCCATATGGCGATCCAAGCCAGGGTGCATATCGTAAGAATGCGTTTGATACTGGCGAGTTTGGTTTGGGTAACTACACCAATTCACTCACGCTTGGTTGCGACTGCTTGGGCGAGATTGTGTATCTAGACGCCGCAGTCACTCAGCCAGATGGATCAATTCGCGAGATTCCTAATGCCATCTGTATGCACGAAGAAGATGTAGGCATTTTGTGGAAACACGTTGACATTGATGGACACGTTGAGGTGCGCCGCGGTCGCAGGTTTGTGGTGTCTTCCATCGTGACGGTTAATAATTATGAGTACGGCTACTTCTGGTATTTCTATCAAGACGGATCGATCGAGTTTGAAGCGAAGCTGACGGGCATTGTTTTGACGGTTTCCGATTTTCCTGGAGCCGACCATCCGTCGGCAACCGAAATCGAGCCAGGCCTGTGGGCGCCGTTTCACCAACACATCCTGTGTGCTCGTCTTGATATGGAGATAGACGGCGCTGCAAACAGCGTTGTAGAAGTTGATGCATTCGCGCATCCTGTTGGTCCGAAGAATCCATTAGGTGGCGCTTACGAAACAAGTGAAACGGTTTTGGCTAGCGAATCAGCTGCGCAACGCGTCATCGATCCATTCAAGAATCGTTTTTGGAAGATCATCAACCCTGGTCGCAAGAATCACATGGGCAAATCGGTTGGATACAAATTGGTTCCAGGCCACACCACGTTTCCGATGGCATTGCCCGAGTCGGTGATTGGTCGCAAAGCTGGTTTCATGTACAAACATTTGTGGGTTACACCGCATGTCGAAGCAGAGCGTTATCCCGCCGGCGATTACCCGTTTCAACACGAAGGCGGCGCAGGATTACCAGAGTGGACAAGTGCTGATCGCAATGTTGAAAACACTGATGTCGTGCTGTGGTATGTGTTTGGCACCAACCACATTCCGCGAATTGAAGATTGGCCTGTGATGCCAGTTGAGCGCGCAGGGTTTCAGCTCAAGCCAAGCGGATTCTTTTCGCGCAGCCCAGGCATCGACGTGGCTGCAGCAAAACCTGCCTGCCACTAAAACACATCACGCCGCACAACTCTGCTGACAAATAAAAAATCCGGCTTGCCGCTTGCGCAACAAACCGGATTTTGTAGTTCTCTATTTGCAGGTACAAGACCTGCGAGAAATTACTTCTTCTTCTTTTTAGCGACTGGCTTTTTTGCAGCTGGCTTCTTTGCTGCAGGCTTTGCTGCTGGTGCAGCTGGCTTGCGAACAGTTACCAACTTTGGTGCTGGAGCAACGCCGAGTGCGATGTCCTTAAAGCCTTTGAGTGCTGAAATCTTGGCGACGGTCTTTGCCTTCACCTTGACTGCTTCACCTGTGGCCGGGTTACGCGCCATGCGGGCTGGTCGGTTGATCTTTGCAAATTTTGCAAAGCCCGAAATGTTGACAACTTCACCCTTTGCCACTGTGGCGAGGATGACGTCGATTGTTCCTTCAACGAGAAGAGTTGCCGTCTTCTTGTCTACGTCTGTATGGGTTGCTACTGCTTGGATGAGGTCACGTTTTTTCATAGACCCCAAATTTATTGCATGGGGAACGTCAAAAGTGGGATATCTACAGGGTTATTTGACACCCCGAGGAATTCATCCTTCAAGGTAATCTTCGAGCATGATTGACGCCGTTTTGATCGCCAACTTGGTTGCCTCGTGTGTCATGACTGGCGTTATCTGGTTTGTTCAGCATGTCCATTACCCCTTGCTTGCCCAAGTGGAAATGGGGCAGGCAGTTGCTGTAGCCGAAGAACATCAACGCCGTACTGGCCATGTCGTGGCGCTGCCAATGGCGATCGAGGGGCTGACAACTCTGGCCTTGTTGGCTCAACAGTCCGCGGGTGTCACGTGGTTTTTGCCTTGGATCGGAGCCATTTTGTTGGCTGTTGCACTTGGCTGCACGGTGTTCTTGTCGGTGCCTTTGCACGCAAAAATGGCAACAAATCCCGATGCGCTAGTGGGGGCAAAGTTAGTCGCAACCAACTGGCCACGCACCTTCGCTTGGTCATTGCGCGCGGTGGTGTGCGTTGTGATGGTTGTACAGATGGTTAATCATCGATGACTTTTGTTGAGCGCACAGGACCCTTCGCCCAGGATTGTCCGAGCCCGGTTAAGCGAGCTGTAATGAAACAAGGTTGGTATGACCTTGCTTACATCCATTTTCGCTACGACCCCCAAGAGGTGCAGCGGCTCCTTCCACCAGGAATATCGGTAGATGTTTTCGATGGCTCCGCGTGGGTTGGTCTTATCCCGTTCTCGATGCGCGGCATTGGCATTCCGCATCTTCCATCAATTCCATATCTTGGGTCATTTCCTGAAGTCAATGTGCGCACTTATGTAATTAAGGATGGAATCCCTGGTGTGTGGTTTTGCTCGCTTGATATCAATCGAATTATTCCAACCGTTGTTGCACGCACCACCTATCAGTTGCCGTATTGCTTTGGTAAAGCCAAGAATCAGCTTGTTGGCAATGAGTTAATCACCTCGGTCGATCGCCGCTGGCCGCGAGGCGAGGCGCACACTCGAATTCATGTATCAATCGGCTCAGAGATCACTGAGCCTTCACCACTCGAAGTGTTTCTTAGTGCTCGGTGGGGCTTGTATTCATACACACAATCCAAACAAATTCGTTACGCGCCAATTTCGCATCCGCGATGGAAGTTGCAGCGTGCAGAAATTATCTCTCTTGACGACTCGCTGATAGAAGCGGCCGGATTCACCAAGCCAGTTGGTGCTCCACACGTGATGTTTGCACCAGGTGTTCCGGTGCGTGTTGGACTACCAAAAACTCTGTAGTCGTAAAGTTGCTTATGAGCGAAGTCGCTCGTTCTTCGGGTCAAAGAGTGGCTCTGCACCAACTGTTACTGGAACACGGTTGCCAAAGATCTCGATCTCGAGTTTGGTTCCTGCAGCTTCAAACTGTGGGAACACGTAACCGAGTGCGATGCTCTTATTCAACGTAAAGCTCCAGCCACCAGATGTTGCGATACCGATGCGCTTGTCACCGCTAAAGATGCTTGCGCAAAACGGTGCATCAGCATTGCCGGCATCATCCAAGATCATTGGCACAAAGCGGTAAGGCGAGCCCTTCGCTTTTTCTGCAACAAGTGCTGCTTTACCAACGAACTCTTTGTTCATGTCAACAAAGCGGTCGAGCGATGCGTCAAATGGCGAGAAGCCAATTTCCAAATCACCCTTCCATCCGCGGTAGCACTTGTCGAGACGAAGGCTGTCTACTGCGTAGATGCCCATGTCACGAATGCCGTGCGGTTCGCCGGCTGCCCACATTGCTTTGTACAACGCGACCATTTGGTCGTTCGATGCGTGCAACTCCCAACCCAATTCGCCAACGTAGTTGACGCGCAGTGCAAGTACTTTGCCAACCGCTGTGTCAATGAGTTGATGCGAGAGCCATGGGAAGTCGGCATTTTCGAGCGATGTTGTTGTTACTTTTGACAACACTTCACGCGACTTTGGTCCAACCAAAATGAGCGAGCCGTAGTTTGCGGTCACGTTCTTGATCGTGACCGAGCCATCTGTTGGCAACGACATCTCAAGCAAGTCGAGGTCATGCCATTCCGAGCTTGCGGCACCAACAAGATAAAACTTGTCTTCTGCCAAACGCGCAATGGTGAGCTCGCTGAGCAACTTGCCGTCTGGCAACAATGCGTAACTCAGGCTCAAGCGGCCAATCTTTGGCAACTTGGTGCAGATGATGTTGTCGAGGAAGGCAAAGGCGCCTGGTCCCGAAACTTCGATCTTGGTGAAGCCTGGCAAGTCGAGCAGTGCAACGGTGTTGCGGGCTGCTTCACATTCCTCGGCAACCACTTTGCGCCAACCGTTTTTGCGGAAGAACGAAAGAGTGTGGTCGGTGACTTCGCCTTTCGGATCGAAATAAGTTGGACGCTCCCAACCACCACGGGCGCCGTATGCAGCACCCTTTTCTTTGAGCAAGTCGTACAGCGGCGAAACGTATCCAGGTCGACCTGCTGGGCGCTCTTCAAATGGAAAGCCCATTGCATATTCGTTCTGGTACACCTCGAGCGCTTTGTCGATTGTGTATTGCGTTGTTGCGTAGTCCTTATAACGACGACGATCGATGCCCCAGATATCAAACTCTGGTCGGCCATTGAGTACCCATTCGGCAATTGCTTTTCCTGCACCGCCACCTTGGGCAATACCGAAACTGAATGTGTTGCAATGGAAGAAGTTGCGAAGACCACGTTCTGGACCCATGTACGGGTTGCCGTCTGGTGCGTAGGGGATTGGTCCGTTGACAACGCGCGCGATGCCGGCTTCGCCAATGAGTGGAACACGATTACCCGCATCGAGAATTTGTACTTCGAGACGATCGAGTTCGGCTGGCCACAACATGTTTGCAAATTGATCAGGGATTCCATCGAGCCACATTGCAGTTGACTGCCACTCGTATGGTCCAAGAATGAAACTGTTGCGCTCTTGACGCAAGTAGTACGAAGTGTCTACGTCGCGCAAGAGTGGAAGTGGAAACTCGCGAGCTGCGAGTTCTGGAATTTCTTCAGTCACCAAGTATTGGTGTGCCATTGTCATGATCGGCAAGTGTCGACCAATGAGGGCCATTACTTCTCCAGCGCGATAGCCGGCAGCATTGATAACAATTTCGCAATCAATGGTTGCTTTGTCGGTTGTCACTGTCCACTGGTCGTTGTCGTGTTGCTTCATTGCAATCACGCGCTCGTTACGACGAATATTTGCACCCATCGCACGTGATGCGCGGGCGAGTGCTTGTGTTACTTGCGAAGGGTCGATGTCGCCGTCGAGTGGATCCCACAATGCACCAACAAGATCATGTGTCTCGAGCAGTGGGTAACGCTCTTTGAGTTCGCTCGGTGTCAACATGTCGTATTCCATGCCGTTGGCACGCGCCATCGACTTGACGTGACGGAACTCGGCCATGCGCTCTTCGGAGTGTGCGAGGCGCACTGAACCGGTGACGTGATAGCTAATTGGGAAGTCTGGATCTTTGGCGAGTTCGGTGTACAACTCGGCTGTGTACTTCTGCACCTTCATGATGCTCCACGAGCCAGAGTAAGTAGGGACGTTGCCGGCTGCGTGCCAGGTGGAACCCGAGGTCAATTCGTCGCGCTCGAGCAAGAGCACATCGGTGCAACCCATTTTGGCTAGGTGATAGAGGGCGCTGACTCCAGCAATGCCGCCACCGATAATGACAATTTTTACGCGCTCGCTCATTTGAGACCCTGTCTTATCCATCTAGGCACTCAAACCGGAATGGCCGAAGTGCGCCTGTGTCGTATATATATCTGTATGTCATAATAGGTCACTGATATATCTCCACCAAAACCGCCAAGGGGACCATTGTGCCGAATTTGCCAAGTAGCGCCAAAGTAGTGATTGTTGGCGGCGGCATTGTTGGCTGCAGCGTTGCCTATCACTTGGCAAAGCGCGGAGTAACCGATGTTGTCCTGATCGAGCGCAAGCAACTCACCAGCGGTACCACTTGGCATGCAGCCGGATTGGTGGGGCAATTACGAGCCACGCAAAACCTCACTCGCTTGGCTCAGTACACCACAAACTTGTTTGCAACTCTCGAAGAAGAGACAGGGCAAGCAACTGGTTTCAAGCAACGCGGCTCGGTGGCGATTGCACCAAACGAAGAACGCTTTGAAGAACTCAAACGTGGTGCATCAATGGCACGCGTGTTTGGATTGCCCGTCAACATCATCACTCCAGCCGACGTAAAAGATTTGGTGCCACTCGCACGTGTTGACGATCTTGTTGGCGCAGTGCACTTGCCAGGCGACGGTGTTGTTAACCCAATCGACGTAACGCAAGCGTTGGCGAAGG
>CAINTF010000097.1 GCA_903853285.1 uncultured Acidimicrobium sp.
GCAAGCTCGCGCGCAAACTCTCGCACTTCGCCCGCAGGTCTCGGACCATACGGGTATCGGCCGGTGTCGCCGATGTACACAAAGTCTTCCGATGGCAACACATCGATCACGGCACGAGCAACAGTGAGCCCTCCGAAGCCGGAGTCAAACATCCCAATTGGGCGATTGTCGGTCCCGGTCATCTCTTCAGGCTAGGCGTAGTGTCGTATCTCATGCTTGCTGCCACACTTCTCGCCCTTGCCGCAGCAGTGTTACACGCGGGCTGGAACCTGTGGGTGAAGCAGAGCGAAGACCGCTGGATTGCCTTATGGGGCCAGATGACGTGTGCCGGCATCATGTGCGCAGTCCTCCTTGTTGCTCTTGGCGGAGCCCACAACATTGCATGGTGGCCCGTTGCTGCAAGCGCAACCATCCACCTTTTTTATGTGGCGTTCTTAGCTCGCGCATACAACCTGGGCGACTTCTCTGTCACCTACCCCATTGCTCGCGGCACAGGCGCACTTGTTGCAGCGATCGGTGGCATCTTGTTCTTGTCCGATCACTTGTCGATCACAATGCTCATCGGAATCGGCATCGCAGTTCTTGGCATCCTCCTTCTCGCTGGACCAGCTAACAACTCACATGTTGTTGCAGCCTTGGTGGTGTCAGTAACGATTGGTGCGTATTCCGTTATCGATAGTTATGGCTCACGACTCATGGGTGGCAACTTGTATCCGTTGCTTTTGTTCATCGGTACAGGAATCACCTTGTCAACGTATGGGTTGGCAACTGGTCGCCGTCACGACATGTCCATTGCACTTGCATCAACATGGAAACGATTTAGTGTGGCCGGCATCGCATCGGTCGCTACGTATTGGATGGTGCTGATTGCGGTGCAAAAAGCACCCGTTGGATACGTGACAGCGTTACGCGAATCAAGTGTTGTCATCGTGGCGTTAGTCGGCACTCGTTATTTGGGCGAGAGTGATATGAAGCGCAGAATCACTGCAGCGTGCATTGTGGTAGCAGGGCTTGCCGTACTAGTTATTGGCCGCTAATTAGAAGTAAATAATTTTTTCAGCGTTTGCTTCAGCTTCGTCAAGATCTGCTGTGTATGCACCAGTTGACAAGTACTTCCAGCCACCATCACACACGATGAACACAATGGTTCCTTCAGTAATTTCGCTTGCGACTTTTACTGCGCCGGCAAGTGATGCACCAGATGAAAGACCAGCAAAGATTCCACACTCTTGAACCAAACGGCGTGTCCACTCAATTGATTCACGCGGACGAACAACACGCTTGCGATCAAGAACATCACGTCCGTGCCAGTTGTCGAACACTGGCGGAATGTAGCCATCTTCTAAATTGCGCAATCCTTCGACGCGCTCACCAAGCGGTGGTTCAACGGCAATGATCTTCACGTCAGGATTTTGCTGTTTCAAATATGTGCCAACGCCCATCAATGTTCCGCTTGTGCCTAAACCAGCAACAAAGTGAGTAATTTCGGGACAATCACGCCAAATCTCTGGGCCTGTGCCTTCAAAATGCGCACGAGGGTTTGCGTCATTTGCGTACTGATACAAGAAGCACCATTCAGGATGTTGTGCTGCCATCTCTTGTGCA
>CAINTF010000098.1 GCA_903853285.1 uncultured Acidimicrobium sp.
CAAGAAACTTTTTGTGCCTGATCCATCACAATCATTTCACTCCAATCACTATTTGCGCCATACCTCAAGGAGGCTTGAGCACCTTGCGTCGCTAGCGATTCCAGTTGAGGGGAAGTCGGTTCTTGAACTTGGAGCAGGCATCGGGGATCACACTAGTTTCTTTCTTGATCGCGGATGCGATGTGCTCGCAACGGATTCGAGAGAAACGAACCGAGTAGTTCTTCAAGCGAGATACCCTCAATGCAAGACCATGGTTCTCGACCTCGACGAGCCCGTAATCCAACTTAAACAAAAGTTCGACATTGTTTATGCCTACGGACTTCTCTATCACCTTGCCGAACCCGCAGCCGCCGTTCAACGACTCGCTAACTGGACGGGTGGCATTCTGCTCCTAGAAACTTGTGTTTCACCAACCGCTCAGGGTCCAAACATTGTAAAAGAGGATAGAAAAAACCCAACACAAGCTCACTGCGGTACTGGATGCAGACCTGGTCGGCGATGGCTGTATGAACTTCTTCAGACTCATTTTGAACATGTGTACTCAACCCGCACACAACCACGGCATCTAGAGTTTCCGTTGGATTGGAACACTGCCAACGATTCGCATTTGACACGAGCTGTATTTGTGTGCTCAAGAACACCGCTTGATCTTCCAACTCTCACGCGAGAATTAAACACGGTTCAACTTCCACAGGTGTAGGCGAACAGCGCGTCATGAGACCTTCCGTTGCGATTGTCGATCACTTGGATGGGGGTCATCACCCAAGCTACTTGCGATTGTGGCAACACAGTCTTGAAGCACATGGATTTAATGCCTATATTGTTTCTCCGGAACTTGTAAAGGGCGTTCCAACTGACCGAACACATCTCATTCCTCAAGTACGACTTCGGGTTCTCGCTGCAGATACCGGTCAACTTGCAGCAGTTCGACTTTGGCAAGAAACCAATCGATGGATCTCTGATCTCGAAAAAGCGCACGGGTTGCAAGTCGAATCGCTCGCCTTCCCGTACGGGAATCCATGGATTCTCAACAACATTCCATACTGGATGTTGGATCGAGTGAACTCACGCCCTTGGATTGGATTGCTATTCAATTGTCCAAAAACAATGCTTCGGCGTGCACATTGGTTTGGTCTAAGTGGAATCGCTTCTCGACGCGCTGCTGCAGTTGCGGCGTTTGAAGGACTCTCTGGCTTAGATAATTGGCCAGCCTCATTAAGTGCTGGACCCCTAATTCATATGCCGGATGTCGCGGAGCCGATGTCTGCAACGAGCGCCGACCGAGCGAAAGTACTTCATGCCGAGTGGAAGTCCGCATCTGGAAATCGCCCACTAATAGCGTGCGTTGGCCGAATCACTCGTAGAAAGAATGTTGTAAGTCTGTTACGTGCAATTGATTCCTGGGCTGGACCCGATCGACCCTTTGTCCTTCTCGCAGGCGAGTGTGCCGAATTCGATTTAGGAGATCAAGCAAAGTTCATTCGTGACTGGTTTCGTAACCCCTCACACGGTCGTGCGCAATGGGGGCGCATCGACGATGATGAATTTGATTCCTATGTATCGGCTGTAAATATGGTCTGGGCTTGCTACAGCAATTTTGATGGCAGCTCGAACATGATCGCCAAAGCGGCGCTGTGCGAAAGCTGCGTACTCGTAAACCCATTCGGTGCAGCAGCAGCAGTCGCACAGAAGTGTGCGCACGTGGAAGTAGCCGAAGCGAACGATGATGATGGGTTACGGCGAAGCATTCAAAAATGTATCGAACGATCTTCCAAGGTGTCAAAGGACGAGTTCAAGAGGTTACAAGAACGCTTCGGAGTTACTGCACTCCATAACGCAATCAAGCCCTTGACAAGTGCTCTGCTTCGTTCGTGTGGACGCACCTAGCGCGAGCGAATGAATAACAAATCCTGTTGCAGGATAACCCCAGAATCATCGCGAAGCCCTCCAGAGCAGTCGACAACG
>CAINTF010000099.1 GCA_903853285.1 uncultured Acidimicrobium sp.
CGGTTAACAATGGCCAGTACTGAAGCTCCGCGTGAACGCGCCAAGTCAACTGTGCGGTTGGTGTCAGTGGTCGTTCCGCTTTGGCTAATTGCAATCACCAGCGTGTCCGACATGTCGAGTTGCAATTGGAACCCAGACAACTCAGTTGCTGGCAATGCATCCACTTGCACGCGATGATCCACCAAGGTTCGCAACAACTGCACGAGGCTTCTGCCAGCGATTGCTGCGGTGCCCTGGCCAATAACGCGAATACGCGCAATCTTGCCTGCAGATAACGCATCGATCACGTGCTGTGGAACTACGGATGTATCGAGCGACGCAAAAAGATTTCCATCTCGCTCGCCGATCTTGCCGCGCAACGTCTTACGGAAACTTGCCGGTGCTTCGCCTATTTCTTTTGCCAAGAAGTGCTTGTGCTCACCGCGATCAATATCGCGCGTGGTCACTTCAGCTATTGCAACATGTGTTTCGTTCAGTCCCAAGTCGGTTCCGTCATAGGCGAGCATCGACATGCCATCAACCGTGCCTGCGCGGTCGCCGTCAAGCACGATTACTTGGCCGCGACTAGAAGGATTATTTGCGTCGCTCAAAGCTTCGCCGTCCATGCGCACATAACGAAGCGTTTCTTCCACAACTCCGTACGGCTCGCTCGCAACGATAAAGCGATCTTCGGCAATGCCCACGTACAAACCTTGACCGCTGCCACGCAATGCAAGCAACACCGTGTTCGGCTGGTCGGCACTGGCAGTCGCGATTGCTACCGAACCATCAAACTCGCCGACTGTTTGTCTAAACGCGCTCACCAAATCGGCACCGGCAGCATTTTTGCGAGCAACAACAGTCGGAATTACTTTCGCATCGGTCGTAATTGGTTCGGCAATCTTGAGCCCATTACGCACTTTGATATCGGCATGGTTATCAACATCACCGTTGAGAGCGGAAACCAAATACGGCATTGTTGCATCTGCATCAAGTTCTTCACTGTTGACTGGATGTGCGTTTGCTTCAGAAATAATGCCAACACTCGCCCATCTTGTGTGCCCAAGTACTGACAATCTTGCTCCAGGCTGACTCACCAATAGTCTCAACAGTGCGTCGTTCGCAACTGCATGACGCATCGCTCGTGTGTTGTCGCCGAGCTCGCCAATCTCGGCAGCAGCTTTGTACACAAACGACCATGCACGAATGCCAGCACCAACGCGCACCGAACCGGATGTAAATAAGTTGTCATCTAGACGTCCTGCAAGCAATGGCTTAACTCGAGCGTCATTTATATCGAGTCCGTGCCCCCACACCAACAAGTTGATGCCAGCAGAGTCACGACCTCGCACTTCCATGCGGTCAAGTGCTGAAAAAGATTGCTGAATCGAGAGGTATGCATTTCGCGCGCTATCGCTCGCGCTCTTGCCAGCCAGTTCGCCAACAAGTTTTGCAGTGCGCAAACGATCATTGCGCAGCGACCATGTTGCATCACGAAGAGCAATCAACTCATTGCTGCGACGCTCAACTTCTTGAGTCGTCAAACCAGTCGCCGCCTCCAACACTTGCTCTGCCTGAAGCGCAATCGCATCCAGCTGATCAAGGCGCGAAACGAGCCCACCAACAAGTTGCAAGTTGTCTACCAACGCCGCAGTACCTGATTCGCCGCGTAATGCCGCGTCAACAGCAGCTACATGCGTCGCACATTCGGCAATTGCGCCAATGTTGCCAGCCGCTATTGACTTTTCAAGTGCGTCCAACAAGTCGGCTGCTAATGGCAGTGGTCGGGCCGAGGGCCGCGACACGATGCAAATGATGCCGCACATGTACTACAGGCTACCGAGATCCGCCAAGGCGCTTGATCACACTGGCCGCCAATCGCTGCGCCACGCTATTTGCAGTTTCTTCAAACTGAGCTTCAACCATCACTCGCACCAACGGCTCAGTCCCGCTCGCGCGCAACAAAACTCGACCAACTCCATTGAGGTCACGCTCGGCCACAGCAATTTCTTGGGCAAATTGAGTTGCAAGATCTGATGCAACAGATTCAACCCGCACGTTGATCAGCACCTGCGGCAACGAAGTCATTGCATCTTGCGCAAGTTTTTGCAGCGTCACATTTTTGCGGCGCACTAGATCTACAAGGCGCACTCCGGCGAGCAAACCGTCACCAGTTGTTGCATCCTTGCGATAAATGATGTGTCCACTTTGTTCGCCACCCAATGAATAATTGTTTTCATCCAGCGCAATTAACACACTGCGGTCACCAACCGGTGTCGTCACTACAGAAATTCCGTGCTTGGCCATTGCTTCATGAAAACCAGCGTTGGTCATCACTGTCACAACAACACCATTGCCATCCAACACTTTGCGCTCTTGCATGTCAATCGCAGCGAGCGCGAGCAAATGATCTCCGTCGACAATATTGCCTACGTGATCCACGCCAATCACACGATCACCGTCACCATCAAAAGCCAAACCAATTGCTGCCTGATGCAGTCGCACGGCTTCGCCAATTACTTTTGGATACGTTGCACCACATTCGGCATTGATGTTTTTGCCGTTTGGTTCGCAATGAATCGCAATGACTGTTGCGCCAAGTTGCGCCAGTACGTATGGGGCGACATCGCTCATTGCGCCGTTTGCACAATCGACCACAATCCGAATGTCGGCAAATGCACGGCTCGGCACGAGGCTCTCGATGCTGTTGCGATAGTCATTAATCGCTGTAATTGACTCGGTAATTGCAGCAACTGATTCATTACTGTTTTTTGCGCCGCTCGCGGCCATTGCCGCTTCAATCATTTGTTCTTGATCATCGGTCAGCTTGATGCCACCGATGCCAAATATTTTGACTCCGTTATCGGCATACGGATTATGCGATGCGGTAACTGCAGCACCTGCGCAACCGCGCTGTGCTGCAGCAAAAGCAATTGCTGGTGTTGGCGTAACGCCCAACAGCTCAACCATTGCCCCGCCTGCGGCAAAGCCACGTGCGAGTGCAGTTTGCAACACCAAGCCGGATTCACGTGTGTCGCGTCCAATCACAACGTGTTGCAACGACAACACCGTGGCCGCGGCAAAGCCAAGGTCGACGACATATTGTTCGGTCAGTTCGGTGAGGGCAACCCCACGAACACCATCAGTTCCAAATCGAAGCATCTACACACTTCCGATCCACGCAACCAAAGTCGCGTAGCAATACAGCGGATTAACGCTTTGTGTACTGTGGCGCCTTGCGCGCCTTCTTGAGACCGTACTTCTTGCTCTCTTTTTTACGTGAGTCACGTGTGAGCAATCCGGCTTTGCGCAACAACCCGCGGCGCTCTGGATCAAGTTCGAGAAGTGAGCGAGCAATCGCCATGCGCAATGCGCCAGCCTGACCTGCAATACCGCCACCCTGAATGTCGCAATCTACGTCGTAAGCAGTTGCAACTTCGGCAACATGCAATGCCTCTGATGCAACCATGCGCTGCACTGCGTTTGGAAAATAGTTTTCAAACTCACGACCATTGACAGTGACTTTGCCAGTGCCTGGTCGCAAACGTGCGCGCGCAACTGCTTCTTTGCGGCGACCCGTTGTTTGTGTAAGTGGCTTTGTTCCCATGATTATTCCTCTATTCGACTTGTAAGTACTCAGCGCGCCTTGGCGTGAGCAATTTCGAGAACTTTTGGATCTTGTGCTTCGTGGCCGTGTTGTGCGCCAGCATGCACTTTGAGTTTCTTGATCATCTGACGACCAAGCGGACCTTTTGGCAACATGCCGCGAATGGTGCGACGAATTGCATCTTCAGGCTTTGCCTTCAACAGGGTGCCGTAAGTCTGTGTGCGAAGACCACCTGGGTAACCGCTGTAGTCGTGAACAAGCTCTTTGTCTTGCTTACCGTTGGTCAAAATAATCTTGGAAGCATTGATGATCACTACGTGGTCACCGGTGTCCATGTGTGTTGAAAACATTGGCTTGTGCTTGCCGCGCAAGATCGCTGCGATCTCGGTGCACATGCGACCAAGGACAAGACCCTCGGCGTCGACGATGTGCCACTCGCGCTTGACTTCACTTGCTTTTGGAGAATAAGTACGCATCAGATCTGCTTTCGAAAACTTGAGAACTTGGCGGCGGAAACGAATTAATTAACCGTCTCCGTGAACCGTTTAAGGATAGGGGTCACTGGGCCCATTTCACAATGCCGAGACGGGGAAACCCACCTCCCAAAGGCACAATCCTTGGGGTGGTGCCACGGGGGCAGCCTGCGAGCGATCCCCTGAAAGGATCAACCCCCGCATGTCACTTGGGGGCCGTTTGCCAAGACCGATTTCGACAAATGTACCCACAAGAGCCCGCACCATCTGATGGCAAAAGGCATTGGCTCGGATGTCGAACCGCAGCACACCCTCCCCCATGTCTTTCCAATCTGCAGACATCACACTGCGGCGCATTGAGTGCTCGAATGTGTCAAATTCGTCAGCCGGTTTTGGCTTGCGACAAAATGCCGAGAAATCGTGATTGCCAATGATTGCATCGCATGCAAGTTGCATTGAGCGCAGCTTGAGTGGCTTGATGATGTGCCATGCGGTCTCGTTCATAAACGGATTTCCGACTGGGCTATTGAGCACCGTGTATTGATACGCACGCCACAAAGCTGAGTAACGAGCGTGAAAATCTGGATCTGTCCACTGCGCATCGCGTACAACAATTGAAGGCCCACACAACGCATTCATTTGTTTCATCAACACTTCCAAGTTGACTCTGTCTGCCAGATCAAGGCTGATGACTTGACCCCATGCATGCACACCTGCGTCTGTTCGACCTGCAGGAGTTACTTGAACTGGCTCTTGCAAGATTTGTGCAAGCGCACTTTCAATTGTGGACGCGATGGTGTCAACACCAGGATTCGTTGCAAACCCGTGGAACTCGTCGCCCTTGTAGGCGATAGTCATTCGCGCGCGACGCACGATCGACCAAACGTTCTAGACGAGTTCGATGCGCGCCATTGGCGCGTTGTCACCGTGGCGTGGTCCGAGTTTAAGAATTCGGATGTATCCACCGTTGCGTGTGGTGTAACGAGGAGCAACAACGTTGACGAGCTTGTTCGTCATCTCTTTGTCGTTCAAGTAGGACTGAATCTGACGAATGCGGTGAACACGCATTGGGCCTTCGCCCTGCGCTTTGATTGCCTTGGTGATCAACTTCTCAGCGATTGGACGCAAAGCCTTTGCTTTGCCTTCAGTCGTGGTGATGCCTTCAGCGGCAAACAGTGATGCAGCCATGTTGGCCAACAGCAAACGCTGGTGGTGTGCACTTCCGCCAAAACTGCGTGAACGTCGTGGTGTTGCTGGCATAAAGGACCTCTCCCTAGTTAAAAATCTTAAAAGTGTTTGTTGTTAATTCGATTGTGATCAGAGTCGCAATGACAAGCCACGCTCGTCAAGCTTGAGCTTGATTTCGTCGAGGCTCTTTTGACCAAAGTTGGTGATGTTGAGCAAGTCTTCGTCGCTACGCAACAACAACTCGCCGATGGTGTTGACCTGTGCGCGCTTGAGGCAGTTGCGTGGACGCTCTGACAAGTCGAGGTCTTCGATGCTCAAGTCGAGGTCTGGGGAACCCATACCCGAGGTTGAGATTTCACCAAGTTCAAGAGCCATTGGTGCATCACTCATCGTTGCAACCAAGTCGACCAATGAACGCAATGTTGCTCCGGCTGATGCCAAAGCTTCTTGTGGTGCGATCGAACCGTCTGTCTCGATGTCAAGAATGATCTTGTCAAAGTTGGTCGACTGCTCTACGCGAGTTGGCTCAACAATGTAGGTGCAACGACGAACTGGTGAGTAAATAGCGTCGATTGGAATAACGCCGATTACTTTGCGGGTGTCGCGATCGCTTGATGAGTAGCCTTTGCCGCGCTCAACAGTGATGTCAACAACCAAACGACCCTTGGCCGAAAGAGTTGCGATGTGCTGCGATGGGTTAAGAATCGTGACGCCGGTTGGGCACACGATGTCTGCTGCAGTGACATCGGCTGGGCCTTTGACATCGACAGTGATCACTACTGGCTCGTCGCCCTCTGACATCACAACAACGTCTTTGAGGTTGAGAATGATTTCGGTGACATCTTCAGTGATGCCTTCAATGGTGTCGAACTCGTGCAATGCGCTCTCGAACTTGACAGTTGAGATTGCTGCACCAGGAATTGATGACAACAACATGCGGCGCAACGAGTTGCCGATGGTGTGGCCTAGACCTGGATCAAGTGGTCCAATTGAAAACTTCTGACGATTGTTGTCTGAAGTGCCGATTGCTTCTACTGATGGGCGCTGAATAACGAGCATTGGTGTCTCCTATTTGCCGATGTCTATGACGTATGAATTTGCGGGGTTTACTTCGAGTACAACTCAACGATGAGCTGTTCGCGGACTGGAATATCAATTTGCTCGCGTGTTGGAAGTTCGCGAACAGTAATTTGCTTGCCACCTTCGGCAGCATCGATCCAACCCACCATGCGGCGGTCGAGAGTGTCGATGTTGTGCTGAATGATGATCATGTTCTTTGCCTTCTCAGACAAGGTGATGACTTGACCACGGGTGACGCTGTATGACGCAATGTCAACGCGCTTGCCGTCTACCAACACGAGACCGTGGTTGACAAACTGGCGAGCTTGCGGACGGGTTGAACCCCAGCCTGCGCGATAGACCACGTTGTCGAGACGGCACTCGAGCAGGCGCAACAAGTTTTCACCGGTTGGACCAGACAAGCGAGTCGCTTCTTCGTAAGCCTTGCGAAATTGACGCTCGAGAACGCCATAGATGTACTTGGCCTTCTGCTTTTCCTGCAACTGCAACAGGTATTCGCTGGTGTTTCCACGACGGCGTGTGCGGCCGTGTGTACCAGGTGGGAATGGGCGACGCTCGAGAGCCTTCGCACCTTTCGCATTTTCAAATACGTTGATTCCGAGACGGCGCGAAATGCGCACCTTTGGTCCTGTATAGCGAGCCATGACTTACGGCCTCTTTCGCTTTGGCTGGAGGCAACCGTTGTGTGGAATCGGCGATACATCTTTAATGCCGGACACTTCGATGCCTAGTTGTTGGATAGAACGCAATGCGGTGTCACGACCAGAACCTGGACCCTTGACATGCACTTCTGCACGACGGAGACCTTGCTCCATCGCTGCTCGGCCTGCCTTCTCTGCTGCCATTTGAGCGGCGAACGGAGTTGACTTACGCGAGCCAGAAAAGCCAACGCCACCCGACGATGCCCATGCGATGACATTGCCTTCAGTGTCGGTGATGGACACGATGGTGTTGTTGAACGAACTCTTGATATGCACGACGCCTGTCGTGATGTTTTTGCGGTCACGCTTACGCGTGCGACGAACTGGTGCTTTTGCCATGGTCTACTTCCTCACTGCCATCTTCTTGTTGGCCACTGTTTTCTTCGGGCCCTTACGAGTACGAGCATTGGTGTGTGTGCGCTGACCACGAACTGGAAGTCCCTTGCGGTGACGTGTTCCTTGGTACGAACCAATTTCGATCTTGCGCTTAATGTCGGTCTGGACGTTGCGGCGAAGGTCGCCTTCCACCGTCAAACCATTTTCGATGTACATACGAATCTTGTTGACTTCAGAGTCAGTCAAGTTGCGCACGCGAGTGTCTGGGCTGAGTTCGAGGTCTTTGCACATCTTGGCTGAGGTCGCACGACCAATGCCATAGATATATGTAAGAGCAATCTCGAGGCGCTTCTCGCGCGGAATGTCTACACCTGAAATACGTGCCATGAGTGGTTCCTTTTAGCCTTGACGTTGCTTATGTCGCGGGTTTTCGCAAATCACCATCACGCGTTTGTGCCGGCGGATGACCTTGCACTTTTCGCAGATTTTTTTAACGCTCGGTTTTACTTTCACTGTGAATGCCTCTGGTGGTTGCTTATTTATGTCGATAGGTAATTCGACCTCTGGTGAGGTCGTATGGCGTTAGCTCAACTTGAACTTTGTCCCCCGGCAAAATGCGAATGTAATTCATTCTCATTTTCCCGGAAATGTGAGCTAACACTGTGTGTCCGTTATCAAGTGCGACACGAAACATTGCGTTGGGCAATGACTCGGTGATTACGCCTTCCAGCACAATCGCGTCTTCTTTATTTTTTGGCAGAACTTTCTCCTCAAAACGCACGGACACAAGCCAAGAGGGCGATAATCCTCCCAAAAGGCGAAGGGTTATGCTACCGCCGCATAATCCCACCCCAAAACCCCTCAGACCACTAAACCACTGTCTGTTGGTACTTTTTTCCCCACATTTCTAGGCTTGAGCCGCTTTGACCGCAGAGGTCAGGCGCTCAAAGACTTCCTCGGTTGTACCGAGGCCGTCCACTACAACGAGCCGCGATTTGCTCATGTAATAGTCAATTAATGGTGAGGTCAAAGAGTCATAGAGGTCGAGCCGGTGGCTAATTGCCTCTGGTGTGTCGTCATCACGTTGGTGCACAAGGCCGCCGCATTTGGCGCACTTCCAAGGCTTTGGATCATTGCCGTCCGAAATGTAGTTGGCATCACATTGCTCGCATGTGCGCCTTGCCGACAACCGGCTCAGCACTAATTCACGCTTCACTTCGAGATTGACAACAATGTCAACTGGACGCACTTCGGTGATGTGATCAAACGCCGTCGCCTGACCAACTGTGCGCGGAAAACCGTCCAATATGTAGCCGCCCACTCGAGCATCGGTTTCTCCAATGCGACCCTGCACAAGGCTGACCATCAAATCATCTTCAACGAGATTGCCCTCGTCTAAAACCTTCTTGACTGCGCGACCAACAACCGTGTCTTGCCTAATCGCACTGCGCAACATCTCGCCTGTTGAAATATGTGGTGCACCGAAGTGCTCCGACAACAGTCTGCACTGTGTGCCTTTACCGGCACCCTGGCGACCGAGCATGATAACGCGCACTGCTGTTGGCATGATGTCCCTGTTCGATGAAATTTCTGAAGGCGTTTCCTTTTAGGAAAGCGTCACTTCAAGAAACCCTCATAGTTGCGCTGCATAAGTTGGCTGTCGATCTGGCGCATCAATTCGAGTGCAACACCCACTGCAATCAACACAGTGGTTCCTGCAAATGGGAAGGAGCGAACATCGCCAACCCACAAAATGATGTACGGCAAGATTGCAATGAAGGCGACAAATAATGCACCAGGCAATGTGATTCGGTTGACGGTCTTCGAAAAGAATGCTTCAGTCTGTGGTCCTGGACGAATACCAGGAATAAAGCCACCCTGCTTACGCAATTGATCGGCTTGACGGATTGGATCGAATGCAATCGAGTTGTAGAAGTATGCGAACGCAATGATCAACAAGAAGAAGATCGAGATGTACAGCATGTTTTGGCTATTGACCAAGTAGTTGTTCACAAAACCAGCGATCGAACCGCGCCAACCCTGGCCGCTACCAAGCATGTTTGACATCAACACTGGCAGCAGCAAAACAGAGCTTGCAAAAATGATTGGCACAACACCGGCCTGGTTGACCTTGAGTGGAATGTAGGTGTTTTGGCCGCCATACATCTTCCTGCCTACAACTCGTTTAGCAAATTGCACAGGAATACGACGCTGACCCAGCTCGACTCGAACTACCGCGAACAAAATACCAATAGATACGGCTACGAGAACGATAAACGTAATGGTCTTCTTGCTTTGCAAGAGTGAGTAATAGTTGTATGGCAATCCGCTCACGACCGAAGCAAAAATCATCATTGACATTCCGTTGCCGATGCCGCGTTGGCTGATCAATTCACCAATCCACATCAACAATGCCGTACCGGCAACAAGTGATGGAATCACGAGTAATGCGCGCGGCATAAACGGATCGAGCAATACAACGTCTGGAGCCTTATTTGCAGCACCAAAGAATGCCGAGCCGCGACCTTGACCGAAAATGAATGTGAGTCCAGAACCCTGCAATGTCGCAATTGCGATTGCTAAATAGCGTGTCCACTGAGTGATCTTGCGCTGACCAACTGCACCCTCTTGTTGCCATTGCTCAAGCTTTGGAATGACTACACCGAGCACCTGCATGATGATGCTTGCCGTGATGTACGGCATGATGCCAAGCGCGAAGATCGAAAAACTTCCGAAAGCTCCACCAGAAAACAAGTTGAGGAAACCAAGTGCACCCTGTGAGTTAGATGCTTCATGCAACTGACGCACAGCCTGCGAGTCGATACCTGGCACACGCAGTGCGGCACCAAAGCGATAGATCGCAACCATCGCAAATGTAAACATCAGCTTGTTGCGAAGATCTTCCACTTTGAAGATGTTTTTCACATTGGACAACATCGATGTGGCTCCCGTATTTCTCTAGTAACCGAAAAACAGTACTAGCGGTTGGTGAACTGGCTGCCCTTGGCGGCTGGACGAGGACCCTTGTGCGGCATTGCCACAATCGTGACGCTTCCACCGGCTGCAACGATCGCCTGCTCGGCAGTCTTGGAAACGGCATGTGCCGAAACTTTGACAGCCTTGGTGATCTTGCCACGACCCAACACTTTGATCAGTGTTCCCTTGTGCGCAGCACTGCGTTGCACAAGTACGGCTGGATTGACTTCATCCAAGTTCAGAGCATCAATGACGTCAAGGTTGACGGCGTAGTACTCAACGCGGAACGGGTTATTAAAACCCTTCAACTTTGGTACGCGCTGCTTGAGCGGCATCTGTCCACCTTCGAAACCACGGGCAACCGTGTTACGGGCGTACTGACCCTTGGTACCACGACCTGCAGTCTTGCCACCTTTACCGCCGATACCACGACCGACGCGCTTTGGTTTTTTGGTTGAGCCCTTTGATGGGGCCAGTTGATCAACGCGCATGATTACTTGCCTTCCTTGATTTCAATCAGGTGAGGAACTCGTCGCAACATGCCACGAATTTCTGGACGATCTGGCAACACGTTTGTGTGTCCAATACGACGCAAACCAAGTGCGCGCAATGTTGCGCGGTTCTTTGGCTTGTTGCCGATTTCGGAACGCACTTGCGTCACTGTGATGGTTGGACCGGTGTGCACAACTTTGACGCGCTTGATGCGCTTTGTCGAAGTGTTGCCCGATGCGGCTTTGAGTGCTGCTGCTTCGGCGCGTGCCTCTGCTGCTGCTTTTTTGGCCTGTGGCTTGCGATCGCGAATTGTGCGACCAGGTTTTTTAAATGCACCCATGGTTAGTGAGCTCCTTGTGCGTTCTTGCGCTCGTTAAATGCACGCAACAATCCCTTTGGAACAAATGACTCCGCAGGAAGACCACGGCGACGAGCAATTTCGTCTGGGCGTTGCAGATCTTTGAGACCATTGATCGTTGCACGTGCAACGTTGATCGCATTTGACGAACCAAGTGACTTGGCGAGTACGTCATGAATGCCGGCTTCTTCCAGAATGATACGAGCAGCACCACCAGCGATAACGCCGGTACCAGGAGCAGCAGGCTTCAAGAGCACGCGACCAGCACCATTGATGCCGAGTACTTGGTGCACGATTGTTGAACCAGCAAGCGCGACGTTAAAGAGGTTGCGCTTTGCTTCTTCGGTTCCCTTTTGGATAGCCAATGGAACTTCTTTGGCCTTGCCGTAGCCCAAACCAACACGGCCGGCTCCGTCACCAATCACAACAAGTGCGGTGAACGAAAAGCGACGACCGCCCTTGACCACTTTGGCCACGCGATTGATGTGTACCACGCGTGACTCGCGCATTTGACCAGGCTCGGTTACGCGAGGTACTGGGTAATGCGACTCTTGCTTACGTGGTGGCTTGCCTGTTTTTTCCATGTTTGTCATTAGAACTCCAACCCTGCTTCTCTGGCGGCTTCTGCCGCTGCTGCTACACGACCGTGGAACAAAAATCCACCGCGGTCATAGACAACCTTTGTGACTCCCGCAGCTTTTGTGCGCTGACCAACGAGTTGGCCAATGCGTGTTGCTGCTTCGACTGTTGCACCCGAACCCTGCTTGCGCTGTTCTGGCTCGACTGTTGATGCCGATGCAATCGTCGTGCCATTCAAGTCATTGATGACCTGCACGGTGATGTGCTTGTTACTGCGATAGACGGCCAAGCGTGGACGATCGGCTGTACCTGTGATCTTCTTGCGCACTCGTCGGTGACGACGCAAGCGACCTGCATGGCGCTGGCTAGCTGCTGTTTTCATAATGTCAAAATCTCCAATTTACTTCTGGTTACTTCTTGCCGGTCTTGCCTGCTTTACGCAGTACTCGCTCACCCAAATAACGCACGCCCTTGCCCTTGTAAGGCTCTGGCTTACGAATTTCGCGGATGTTGGCAGCAACTTGACCGACAACTTCCTTATCTGGACCTTTTACGATCACTCGTGTCTGGGTCGGAACATCAAACGTCACACCTGCTGGTGCATCAATGACGACTGGGTGCGAAAAACCAAGAGCCAACTTCAATTTGCTTGGACCCTGAGCTTCTGCGCGATAACCGACGCCGATGATTTCAAGTTCTTTTGAATATCCGTCAGTAACACCAATGACCATATTGCTCACCAATGTGCGCACCAAACCATGGCGTGCGCGTGAGTCGCGCTCGTCATTGTCGCGTGCAACAGTGATGTTGTTGTCGGCATGTGTGATCGAGACGCCAACTGGAAAGTTACGCGTGAGCGTTCCCTTTGGTCCCTTGATCGTCACGGATAAACCCGAGATGTTGACGTCCACACCCGAAGGTACGACGACTGCTTCTTTTCCTATTCGAGACATGTGATTGTTCCGTTCTTCCTAGTCTTCTCGTCTTTTCCGCTTACCAAACGAAGCACATGACTTCGCCACCAACGTTGCGCTTGCGCGCTTCGCGGTCGGTCATGAGCCCTTGGCTAGTGGACAGAACTGCTACACCCAAACCGCCGAGCACGCGAGGTACGTCGGTGGCTGCGCGATACACGCGCAAACCTGGTGTGGATACGCGCTTGATACCTGAAATGGTGCGCTTACGGTCATCGGAATACTTGAGATCAATTTTCATGATCTGTGCAGGGCCCGATGGATTTGGTGCGATTGAGAAGTCAGAGATGTAGCCCTCTTTTTTCAGAATGTCAGCAAGCGCTGTCTTCTGCTTGGATGCTGGCATCATTACTTCGTCTTTCATGGCAGCATTCGCGTTGCGAATGCGGGTGAGCATGTCTGCGATTGGATCGGTCATCATGACGGGCCTACCAACTTGCCTTTGTCAAACCAGGAATTTCCCCGGCATGTGCCATCTTGCGCAAGCACAAGCGGCACAATCCAAACTTCTGATACACAGCGCGAGCACGACCACATTTTTGGCAGCGCGTATAGCCGCGCACCTTAAATTTAGGAGTCTTTGCTGCTTTGAGGACGAGTGATTTCTTTGCCATATTGAGTTGGTCCCTCTACTTCTTCTTCTTCGACGCTGAGCGCTTTGCTGCTCCGCGTGATTTCTTTGATGATGCTGGCTCTTCGCCCTTGCGGAATGGAAAACCAAATGCATCGAGCAAAGCTTTTCCTTCCAGGTCGGTCTTGGCTGACGTCACGATGGTGATGTCCATGCCGCGTGTGGTGTCTACTTTTTCGTAGCTCACTTCAAGAAACACCAACTGCTCGGTGAGTCCAAATGTGTAGTTGCCGTTGCCGTCCCACGACTTGCCTGGGAAACCACGGAAGTCACGGATACGAGGAATTGCAACCGAAATCAAACGGTCCATGAACTCCCACATGCGATCTCCGCGCATGGTGACCTTTGCACCAATGGCTTGGTTTTCGCGCAATTTAAATGAAGCGATTGCGGTGCGTGACTTGGTGACGATTGGCTTCTGGCCGGAAATCGCTGTCAAGTCTGCAACTGCGCCGTCGATCAACGATGCTTGCTGAGTTGCACGACCAACACCCATGTTGATCACAATCTTTTGCAATGTTGGAACTTGCATCACGTTCTGAACGCCGAGCTCTTTAATCAAGTCAGCACGAACGACGTCGTTATAGTGCGCCTTCAAGCGCGGTGTGTACAGAGCGGTCTTAGTCATTAGATTTCGTCTCCGGTGCTCTTGGCAACGCGCACTTTGGTGCCGTCATCCTTGATCTTGTAACCAACACGTGTTGGCTTGCCCTTGTGCACGAACATCACGTTCGAAGCATCAATCGGCATGTCTTTGTCGATAATTCCACCAGTGTTGGTGTTGTTGCCGCGCGCAGCCAAGTGACGCTTGGCGGTGTTTACGCCAGCGATCTTGACTTTGTTTTGCTTTGGCAAAACTGTTGTGATCTCGCCTTGCTTGCCTTTGTCTTTTCCGGCAATAACGACGACTGTGTCACCCTTTTTAAGCTTCATGACTACAACACCTCCGGTGCGAGCGAAATGATTCGCATAAATTTCTTGTCGCGAAGTTCACGGCCAACTGGTCCGAAGATACGGGTGCCACGTGGGGTGAGGTCTTCTTTGATCAACACTGCTGCGTTCTCATCAAAACGGATGTAGCTACCGTCTGGACGGCGCTTCTCTTTTTTGACGCGAACAACTACGCAACGAACAACTTCGCCCTTCTTGACACCTGCGCCAGGAATTGCATCCTTGACAGTGCCGATGAAAACGTCGCCAATTGATGCGTAACGACGGCGTGTACCGCCGAGCACCTTGATGCAGAGCACTTCTTTTGCGCCGCTGTTGTCAGCAACACGTAGACGGGTTTCTTGCTGAATCACTTTGCACGCTCCAGTACTTCAATCAGGCGCCAACGCTTTTGCTTCGACATTGGGCGAGTTTCCATTACGCGAACGCGGTCGCCAATTTGGGCGTCGTTGGTCTCGTCGTGGGCATAGAGCTTCTTAGTGCGAGCCACAAACTTCGAGTAACGAGGGTGTGGAACACGATCAACAATAGAAATGACAATCGTCTTGTTCATCTTGTTGGACACGACGGTGCCTTCGCGCACTTTGCGTGCGTTACGGGTTTCGTCTGTCACTGGTGTAACGGTTGAATCAGTCATGATCGTTTACTTCCCTGCCATCTCGGCAGCGGCGATTTCGCCCTGACGAATCAGCATGTTGATACGTGCGATTTGACGCTTGACCTTGCCCAACTCGGCGGTGTTCTCGAGTTGACCAGTGGCATGACGGAATCGCAAGTTGAGTGCTTCTTGTTTTGATGCGCGAAGTTCTTCCACCAAGGTGGCGAGATCCATGTCGCGGAGTTCGGCTAGTTCACGGGCCATGTCAGATTGCCTCCTCGCGGCTGATGATGCGGGCCTTGATCGGCAGTTTTTGTACTGCACGCTCGAGAGCTTGGTGTGCAGTTGCCGAGTTTGGGTATGACAACTCGAACAACACGCGACCTGGCTTGACAACGGCTACCCACAACTCTGGGTTTCCCTTGCCGGAACCCATGCGGGTTTCTGCAGGCTTCTTGGTAACAGACTTGTCAGGAAACACATTGATCCAGACCTTGCCACCACGCTTGATGTGACGAGTCATTGCAATACGTGCTGCTTCAATCTGACGTGCAGTGATCCAACCTGGCTCAAGAGCCTGGATGCCGTATTCGCCGAAAGCGAGTTCGGTTGCACCCTTTGAGATGCCGCCGGTACGACCGCGGTGCTGCTTGCGATATTTAACTTTGCGTGGTTCCAACATGATTAGTCCTCTTTACGGAAGTGTGGGGTCTCATGCGAATCGACGATTCGACGTTGAATGTCTTCTTCTTCCGCCAACAAACGCTCGAACTCTGGATCGGCTTCTTTCACGAGAGGAGTAATTTCCATCTCGTCAACTTCTGCAACGCGTGGGCCTGCTGAAGTAACAACCTTGAGAGTTGCTTCTGAATGTCCTGAAGTTTGACCAACTGCCATCGCTGCTTCACGAGCAATGCGATCATCGTTCGGGCTCTTGTAAGGCAAGATCTCGCCTTTGTACAGCCAAACTTTGACGCCGATGCGACCAGCAGAAGTTGCTGCTTCACGGAATCCGTAATCGATGTCAGCACGAAGAGTGTGCAATGGAACGCGGCCTTCGCGGTACCACTCGGTGCGGCACATTTCTGCTCCACCAAGACGACCTGAACACTGAATTCGGATGCCCTCTGCGCCGTACTTCTGTGCGTTTTGCACAGCGCGCTTCATTGCGCGACGGAAAGCGATTCGGTTGACCAACTGATCAGCAACACCCTGTGCCACAAGTGCGGCATCGAGTTCGGCTTGCTTGATTTCGGTGATGTTCAACTGCACCTTGTTGTTGCCGGTGAGCTGTGTCAAACCTGCGCGCAATTCGTCGGCCTTTTGACCTTTGCGACCGATGACAATGCCTGGACGTGCAGAGTGCACGTCAATTCGCAACTTGTCGCGGGTGCGCTCAATTTCGATACGACTGACAGCTGCATCAGCAAGCTGCACAGTTAAATAGTCGCGAATCTTCCAGTCCTCGGTGAGGTAGTGACGGTATTCCTTGACGCTGAACCAACGGCTCTTCCAGTCGGTGGTGATTCCCAGACGGAAACCGTACGGATTGATCTTCTGGCCCATCAGTTCTCCTCACCAGACTCTGTAGAAACTTCTGCAACTAGTTCATTGACAACTGGTGCATCGACAACTGGTGCGCTGTCAACAGCAGCATCAGTAGCAACGGACTTTTGAACGCGATCACGGCTTGCCGCAACACGAGCCGAACGGCTTGATGTCTTGGTTGCACCCTTCGCTTCGATTGATTGTTCGCGTGACGCCATTGCCTTTTCAGTCAAAGTGTCTACGACAATCGTGATGTGACATGAACGCTTCAAGATTTGACCGGCACGACCCTTGGCGCGTGGACGGAAACGCTTCATGGTCGGACCTTCGTCCGCGAAGCATGCCTTGACGTACAAGTCGTCGGCATCTTTTGAATCGTTGTTGACTGCGTTAGCAACTGCCGAAGCAAGCAACTTGCGCACGTCGTGTGCCGAGTCGCGCTGCAACAACATCAATGTGTTGTCGGCTGACTTGACATCGGCATCGCGGATCAAGTTGAGAACAACGCGAACCTTGGACGCTGACATGCGCACGTTCATTGCGCGAGCGCGAGTACCGCTTGATGAACCGGCGATGCGGTTCTTTTCGTTGAGCTTTGGACCGGTCATGACTTAGCCGCCGCTGCTGCTGCTTTTTCCTGGCTGGCATGGAAACGGAAGGTGCGGGTTGGGGCGAATTCGCCCAACTTGTGACCAACCATTGATTCCGAAACGTAAACAGGAACGTGCTTGCGACCGTCGTGAACGGCAAACGTGTGGCCGATCATGTCAGGAATAATTGTTGAGCGACGTGACCATGTCTTGATGACCTTGCGGTCGCCGCTCTCGTTCATTGCGTCCAACTTCTTGAGCAAGTGCTCATCGACGAAAGGACCCTTTTTCAAACTGCGTGACATTTACTTACCCCCGACCCTTTCCGGAACGACGACGACGAACGATGAGTGACTGTGAAGCCTTGTTGCGATTACGTGTACGGCGCTCTGGCTTACCCCAAGGCGATACTGGTGGACGTCCACCAGAGGTCTTACCTTCTCCACCACCGAGTGGGTGATCGACAGGGTTCATTACAACACCGCGAGATTGTGGGCGAACGCCCTTCCAACGGTTGCGACCTGCTTTACCGATCTTGATGAGCTCGTGCTCTGCGTTGCCAACTTCGCCGATAGTTGCACGGCAATCGATTGGAACGCGACGCATTTCAGAACTTGGCATACGCAATGTTGCATACACGCCTTCTTTTGCAACAAGCTGCACTGCCATGCCGGCCGAACGTGCAACCTTGCCACCTTGGCCAGGACGCAATTCGATGTTGTGAACAACAGTTCCAACTGGCATGTAACGAAGTGGAAGTGCATTGCCAACTTTGATGTCAGCTTTTGGACCGCTCTGCACGATCATGCCGACTTCAAGACCCTTAGGAGCCAAGATGTATGCCTTCGAACCGTCTGCGTAATGCAACAGTGCAATACGGCATGTGCGGTTTGGGTCGTACTCAATGGCAGCAACTTTTGCTTCGTACTCATCAGTGATGCGCTTGAAGTCGATGATGCGGTACTGCTGTTTGTGTCCGCCACCTTGGTGACGTGAAGTTACGCGACCATAGACGTTGCGTCCACCGGCCGAAGTCTTCTTGGCAAGCAGTGTCTTTTCAGGAGTGCTCTTGGTGATATCAGCAAAGTCAGAGACAGTCTGAAAGCGCATTCCTGGGCTGGTTGGTTTACGTTTACGAATTCCCATAAAAGTCCTTTAGTCGCTCGCTCTAGTTCTCAAACATCGGGATTTCATTTCCCGCTTGAAGAGTGACAATGGCCCGCTTGGTGCTTGGTCGTTGGCCGAGACGGTTGGTACCGCGAGCCTGACGAAACTTGCCAATTCGGTTGAGTGTGTTTACGCGAGTGACCTTGACATTCCAAATGGATTCAATGGCATCGCGAATTTCTGGCTTGCTGGCATCTGGACGTACTTCAAATGTGTACGTTCCCTTGTCCATCAATGAGTAGCTCTTTTCCGAAATGATCGGACGCAAGATGATGTCGCGTGGGTCTTTCACTTAGCTACCTCCACTGTCTTAGGCAAGCTGGCCTGTGTAAACACGAGCCAGTCATTGCACAAAACGTCGTATGCATTGAGTTCGTTAGTGGTCACAACTTGCACGTTGGTGAGGTTGCGGAAACTCTTGATTGCAATCTCGTCGGTGCGGTCGATAACAACCATGATCTTGCCGTCAACGCCCAATTGGTCGAGCAATGCTGAGGCCAACTTGGTGCTTGGAGCATCAAAGCTCCACTTGTCAACAACAACAACTTTGTTGTCGAGAGCACGGTCCGACAAAGCAGAACGAAGTGCAAGCGCAATCATTTTCTTTGGTGTGCGCTGTGAGTACTTGCGAGGCTTTGGTCCCAATGCAACTCCACCGCCGACCATGTGTGGTGCGCGGGATGAACCTTGACGTGCGTTACCGGTGCCCTTTTGGCTGAATGGCTTGGTGCCACCGCCGCGAACTTCGGAACGTGTCTTCGAGCTTTGTGTTCCAGAGCGACGGTGTGCAAGCTGTGCTGTAACAACTTGGTGCATCACTGAAACGTTTGGCTCGATGCCAAAAAACTCTGCTGGCAACGAAGCTGTTGAACCGGTTTTTGCAGGAGCAGTTTTTGCTGCGGCTGCTTTCTTGGCTGGAGCCTTAGCTGCCTTCTTCGCTACTACTTTTGCTGGTTTCTTTGCAGCTTTCTTTGCTGGTTTTGCAGTTGCCATGTCGTTACTTTCCCTTCACCGCGTTGCGCACGATTACTACGCCGCCGTTTGGACCAGGAACTGAACCGCGTACCAACAACAATCCGCGCTCGAGGTCAGCTTGTACAACTTCGAGGTTGAGAGTGGTTGTTTGCTCGTGACCCATGTGGCCAGCCATGCGAAGACCCTTAAATACACGACCCGGAAATGAACATGAGCCGATCGAACCAGGAGCACGGTGGTGCTTGTGGTTACCGTGACTGGCGCCTTGTCCACGGAAGTTGTGGCGCTTCATACCGCCAGCAAAACCCTTACCGCGACTCACTGCAGTGACGTCAACTTTTTCGCCAACAGTCAAAATGTCAACAGCAATTTCTTGACCAACTTGGAAACCGTCAACCGAGTCGAGACGCAACTCGACAAGACGACGACCCGCAGGCACGTTTGCTGAAGCGAAGTGACCGGCTTGAGCCTTGGTCAACTTCTTTGGATCCTTTTGCCCGTAGGTCACTTGGAGAGCGGAGTAACCATCGCGCTCACCTGTTTTGACCTGTACAACACGGGCTGGTTCGATGCGCAACACGGTGACGGGAATGACGTGTTGAGCGTCGTCCCAAATCTGTGTCATGCCGACCTTCTCGCCGACGATTGCTTTTTGTGCCATAACGGCGACCTGTGCCCTTTTCTACTTCGTGAATATCGTGATATTCGTTAGCTTCGTTAACTTCGTAAAACTCGATGTACTCGTACCGCCCATTCGCCCAATCGATTCCGGTAACGGAAATGCTCCGCCCGGCAACGCCGGCGGAGCACCGAAAACGTTGTTGCTGCAAGGTTCCTCGTGTTACCGAGGTACTTGCAGACGTCGATTGTGACGTCAAGTTGCTACTAATGACCGCCCCAGCACTGTGCCGAGAAAGTCGTGAATACGGACTCGTTACCCTATCGGCGCATTTTGGCGTCTCCAAACGCCCAACCACCAAGAATTAGGGGTAAATATTTGGGCTCAGCCCTGGGTGCGAGCGACCAGAGTTGCCTTGACCGTGAGCCGTTTTGCACCCCTCAAAATCTCGATTTCTACGGTCTGACCCGGTGCGGCATCGCGAATCGCGGCAACTAACCCAGCTTGGCCATCGATTGGCTCACCATCTACGGACAAAACGATGTCCTCTTGCTGAATTCCGGCCAAACTGGCTGGGGAATCTGGCTGAACACTGGTGATGATGGCGCCTTGACCCCCATCAGTGCGGGCGGCCAGGCCAACTCCGAGAAAGCCCTCCTGCCGGGCCTCCCCGCTTGCTTGGCTCCGCAATTGCTCAAGAACTGGGCCAATCTCGTCCACTGAGATCGAGAAACCGACATTATTTGCCGCCTGGTTGACATCGCTACGCGCGACGGCGGTATTGATACCAACCACCTCGCCTCGCAAATTCACCAGAGGACCGCCAGAGTTGCCCGACGAAATTGCAGCGTCGGTTTGAATAAGACCGTTGAGAGCACCCGACTCAGTGATGATGGTGCGCTTCAGAGCCGAGATAATTCCGGAGGTCACCGATGGTCCACCGTCCAGCGCGAGTGCATAACCAATTGCAATCACTTGGTCGCCAATGCGAATAGTTCCGGGTTGAGCAAATGTCGCTGGCTTCAAATTCGTTGCTTCTATCTTTAGTAGCGCCATGTCAGTACCTGGGTCACTGGCCAACACAGTTGCGGTTCGTGGTTCTGTTTCACCAGCAAAAC
>CAINTF010000100.1 GCA_903853285.1 uncultured Acidimicrobium sp.
CCCAATGTCGATGATCACCATCACGCCGTTTGCAGTGTGTGCGGAAAAATTCGCGACGTACATGTAAAAGGTGCTGCTGCGCTCAAGCCAAATGATGCAAGCGACTTCATGGTTTCCGATATAGGTGTCGTGTTTAGAGGCAAGTGCTCCGAATGCGAGTCACGCACGGTCAAAAGATCTCCTGTTCTGCAGGCGAAAGTAAGCAAGAAATAGAAACACGAATACAAATAGACAAAGTCCATTAACAAACAGAAAGCGAGAAACATCATGGCCGGATTAAATGGCACAAAAACACATGAGAATCTCAAGGAAGCGTTTGCTGGCGAAAGCCAAGCCAATCGCCGCTACTTGTGGTTCGCACAGAAGGCAGACATCGAAGGTCTTCCAGACGTTGCATCGTTGTTCAAAAACGTTGCAGACGGCGAGACCGGTCACGCACACGGACACCTTGAGTACCTCGCCGAAGTTGGCGACCCTGCTTCTGGTGAGCCAATCGGTGACACCGAACAGAACCTCAAGGCGTCAATCGCTGGTGAGACCTACGAGTACACACAGATGTACCCAGGCTTCGCCAAGACTGCTCGCGACGAAGGTTTTTCGGAAATCGCCGAATGGTTCGAGACACTTGCACGCGCCGAGAAGAGTCACGCTGGTCGTTTCTCTGACGGGCTCAAGAGCCTCGCGTAAGCAATTCATTGCTGTTCGCAGCGAGTGGCTGTGTGCGTTGGTGCACAGCCACTCAATGCAATCGATTTAGTTTTTAATTATCTAGTTTTTTAGAAAGCACCCTCATGACAATTACGTACGATCCAAATCACCCGATGTACCTCGACGAGGCAGACACCCGTCACGAACTCGAGCGTGTGTACGACCTCTGTCATGGATGTCGTTTGTGTTTCAAGTTTTGCCCCTCGTTCCCAACATTGTTCTCGTACATCGATGTGCATGATGACCAAGATGCGGGCAAGATGACTCCCGCCCAACAAGACCACGTGATTGACGAATGTTTCCAGTGCAAGTTGTGTTACATCAATTGCCCGTATACGCCAAACCAACATGAATGGGCGCTCGATTTTCCGCGCCTCATGCTGCGCGCTGACGCAATGCGTCGCGAAAATGGCCAAATGTCGGTGCGCAATAAAGTGACCACGGCAGTGATGGGTCGCACAGATGCGATCGGCAAAGTTGCAACATCGATGGGCGTAGTGACGAACCTCGTCATGGGTGCAAAACCCGGCTCCGTGGTTCGCAAAATTGTTGAGAAGACCGCTGGTATTTCGAGTGTTCGTATGTTGCCACCATTTGCGCGAAGTCGCTTTTCGACTTGGTTCAAAAATCGGCCAAAAACAACGATGCTCAATCGTCAAGGAAAAGTTGCATTGTTCCCAACATGCTTGGTCGAATACCAAGACCCAGCAATTGGCCAAGACCTCATCAAGGTGTACGAACGCAATGGCGTTGAGTGTTCGCTCGCGGGCGAAGCTGCATGTTGCGGCGCTCCGTTTTTGCATAGTGGCGATGTAGATACCTTCACCAAAGTTGCAAAGAAGAACGTCAAGATGTTGGCAGATGAAGTGCGTGCCGGCAATGAAATTGTCGTGCCACAACCAACCTGCGGATATGTCTTGAAGAAGGATTATCTCGACTACGTAGGTGGCGCCGATGCAACTCTTGTTGCTGAAAACACGTACGACGCAGCCGAATATCTCATTCGCTTGCACAAGACGGAAGGCAAGTCACTCGATCTCAATTTCACTGGCGAGATTCCTGAAACCATTACGTATCACACACACCATGTCACTTACGTGCTCAAAACATTGGGCTCAAGAGCCGCGACTTGATGAAGCTCACCGGAGCAAAGATCAAACTCGTGCAGCAGTGCAGCGGCATTGATGGCATGTGGGGATTGCGCGCCGAAAATGCACACCTATCGATTCCAATCGCCGAGAAGTTGGGTCAGATGATTAACGATGCGCAGGGTGACGTAGTGACGGGAGACTGCCATCTCGCCAACACTGCCATTAACGAACAAACAGGAAAACAGGCAGTGCACCCGCTTCAAGTTGTTGCACGTGCCTACGGCATTCAACCAGAGGAGAAGTAAAAATGATGACTACATCCCGCAAACTTCAATTGACCGACATTTTGGACCTTCGCGCTTATGAGCGTGTTCGCGACGAGCGTCGAGAGGAAATCATCGAGTTGAAGCGTCGTCGTCGGGTGCAACTTGGCACCGTGGTGACACTGATGTTTGAAAACCGAGCAACCATGCAGTCACAAATTCATGAAATGATGCGTGCAGAAAAAGTTGTTCGCGATGAACAGATTCTCGAGGAATTGCATGCGTACAACCCATTGATTCCGGAAGCGGGTCAACTTTCGGCCACCTTGTTTATCGAACTCACTACACCGGAGCAGATGCTTGAGTGGTTGCCAAAACTCGTCAACATCGAGAGTTCAATTGTGTTCAAGTTGAGCGATGGCTCAACTGTTACGGCGATTACTGAAGAAGGACACGCCGAGACTTTGACGCGCGACAATGTAACTGCAGCTGTTCACTACATCCGTTTTGAATTTACGCCAGAGCAAGTTGAAGCATTCGCTTCTGGTGACGTTGAGATTCTTTGCGTGCACCCTGCATATATAGAGGTCGCTAATTTGCCCAAGTTTGTTATCGACGAATTGCTTACTGATCTTCGCGATTAATTCGTAGGGGCACCTCTGACCCTTATCTGGTAAAGGTATTGCCCAAAGTTGTGGCCATTTTGGATTGGCATGACTGCGACTTTGGGTTCTACAGTCATGCCTAGGAAAATTGCGCTCAAAGCTGAGCGCAAGGGGGGCCTGAATGTCGGTAGCAGATGTGGTTTGGAGAACAAAAGGTGCTTGCCAAGGGCTGGACGCCGAGATTTTCTATCCAGACAATGAGGATCATGCAGACTTTGCTATTTCGGTGTGTTCTCAGTGCGAGGTTCGCATAGCGTGTTTGGATTATGCGCTTGATAATCGTGAACAGCAGGGAATCTGGGGTGCAACCACAGCCCGCGATAGACGGCGCATGTTGCGCCAGCGTAAACAAACCGCATAACGAGGTTGCGCGATGAGCGCTATTGACCGTATTGGTGGATGGTCACAACTTTTGTCGACGCTGTTGCGTGGCGAAGACTTGCCAGCAGATGATGCGCAAGTTGCCATGAATGCAGTGTTGCTTGGTGAAGCTACGTCTGCACAAATCGCAGCATTTGTAGTGGCGCTTCGTTCGAAGGGCGAGACTGCAGATGAATTGCAAGGAATGTTGGCTGCAGTGTTGGAAGCATCAGAACCCGTTCCGCTAGATGCAAAATTTTCATCGCACGCAATCGACATTGTTGGCACTGGAGGGGACAAGTCGCATTCGGTCAACATCTCCACCATGGCCGCATTTGTGGTTGCAGGTGCCGGTGTGCCAGTTTGCAAGCACGGCAACCGTGCTGCATCTTCTCAGTGTGGAACTGCCGATGTTCTTGAAGCTCTCGGTGTCAAGATCGATTTGGAAGGCGCAGGCGTAGCGCGCTGTGTAGAGCAGGCCGGTATGGGTTTTTGCTTCGCTCCAAAGTTCCATCCTGCATTTCGACATGCTGGACCAACGCGAAAAGAACTTGGGGTTCCAACCGCATTCAATTTGCTCGGCCCAATGGCTAACCCTGCGCAGGTTTCGTACATGGTGGTTGGTGTAGGCGACCCAAGCATGGCTCACAAAATGGCACACGCAATTGCGGGTCGTGGAGTGCAGCGAGCATGGGTGGTGCATGGTCATGGTGGACTCGACGAGTTGTCGCTGAGTGGAGACTGCCCAATTGTCGAGATCGATCACGGGAACATGTCTGAGTTCGTACTGAACGCAAAAGATTTCGGACTTCAGCCAGCAGACGTCACGGCAGTTCGCGGTGGAAACCCAGAGCACAATGCAAGAGTGATTCGTGACACGTTTAATGGCACGCGTGGAGCTGTTCGCGACATCGTTGTGTTTAATGCTGCGGCAGGTTTGGTAGTCGCAGGTGTTGCTTCGCACATGGCGGATGGCATTGAGCGCGCGCAAGCGAGTATTGATTCGGGTGCAGCAAACAATGTTGTTGACGCACTCATCAAAATTAGTAACTCTGTGGCAAAATAGTTTGCTATGACTACGCCTTCATTCTTCGTTCGCGTACCTGCGAGTTCGGCCAATCTTGGTCCAGGTTTTGATGCACTCGGCATGGCACTCTCGGTTCATCTCGAGATGGGGCCTGTAATCGAAGGTCAAGTTCCCTCCGGTGCAAAAATGATCGACGAATACCACCCAGGTCATATTGCGTTTCGTAGTTACGGTGGTGTGGGAGACGTTTGGGTTCGTTCGAAGATCCCTATGGGTCGCGGGCTCGGATTTAGCGGTGCAGCGAGAGTCGCAGGGGTCGTAGTGGCTCATGCACAAAAAAATGGATTAAGTGTCGAAGCACTCGTTGCAGCGCGTAACGATTTGCTCCATGCAAGCACGCAACTTGAAGGACATCCAGACAACGTTGCGGCTTCGCTGGTTGGCGGTGTCACTGCGAGTGCATCGGGTGAAGTAGTTCGGTTACCTCTTGCTCTTGATCCAACGATTCTCGCATGGGTTCCAGAAACGCAGACCAGTACTGAAAAATCACGAACTGCGTTGGCAACAACTCTCTCGCTCGGCGATGCAGTGTTCAATATTGGTCATACCGCTTTGCTCCTTGGTGCGCTAGCAAGTGGCGATATCAAAGTTTTGCGCGCAGCCACGCAGGATCGCATACATCAAGACGTTCGGTTGGCAAATGCGCCGGGTTCAAAAGCCGCACTAGATGCAGCACTAAAAAGTGAGGCGTGGTGTGCTTGGTTGTCGGGTTCAGGACCGACAGTGGCCGTCATGTGTGCCAAAGCTGATGCCAAGAAAATCGCTTCGCAGTTGCCTCAGCCTGGTGATGTGCTTGAGTTAGAAATTGATCAACACGGCGCGGTGATTATTTAAAGATTCGGATCGACGAGCACTCGTCCCTGCATTTTGCCCGCAAGAATATTTTCGAGTTGTCCCGGTAGCTCGGCAAGTCCGATGACTTGTGCCTTCTCTGTGTCGAGCCATGACGGACGCAGATCGGTTGCAATACGTGTCCACATGGCGCGGCGAAGTGCAATTGGTGTTTGAACGCTGTCAATGCCGAGCAGGTTTACACCGCGCAAAATAAATGGAAGCACAGTGGTGGCCAATCCGTTTCCACCGGTGAGACCGCTTGCTGCAACCGATGCTCCGTAATTAAGAGTGCGCAAGACGTAGGCGAGTGTTGCACCGCCAACGCAATCGACTGATCCTGCCCAACGCTCTCGCTCCAGAGGCTTTGGTGATTCGGCACTGGTTTCTTCGCGCAAAATGATGTCACTTGCTCCAATGGACTTCAGCCAATCGCTGGATGCTGCTTTGCCAGTAGATGCAACAACTTCGTATCCACGCGCCGCCAACATTCCGACTGCAACAGATCCAACACCGCCAGTGGCGCCGGTGACCAGAACTGGACCAGAACCTGTAGAGAGACCAGCACGTTCAAGTGCATCAACCGAGAGTGCAGCAGTAAAGCCAGCAGTGCCGATCATCATTGCGGTGCGAGCTGTCATTCCTGCTGGCAAAGCAACTAACCATTGGGCTGGGATACGTGCAAGTGCGCTGTATCCACCATTGTGTGCGACACCAATGTCGTAACCGTGAGCAATAACTTGAGTGCCGACCGCAAACTCAGGGCTTGATGATTCCAAAACTGTTCCTGCAAGGTCAACACCAGCAATCAATGGATCAATTCGCGCAACGCGGCCTTTTTCGCTTGTTGCCAGACCGTCTTTGTAGTTAATGCAGGAGTACTCCACAGCGATCAACACATCGCCCTCACCAAGGTCACCAACTGGCACGTCGGTGATCTGTTGTATCCATACGTCATTGACCTTGCCGACGGTAAATGCGCGGGAAGTTGTTGAGTTGCTCATGTGGGGTGCTTTCTGGCGTAGGGGTAGCTCTGTGGGAACAGTGTAAACGGGGAAATTGTGGGGTTCTAACCCTGTAGCACCCATTGAGCAAACTTCACTTTGTACGTAGTTGGCGTACACATGCAGGTGACACAAGGAGCACACAATGAGTGATACAAACCAATCCCAACAACCACTGATTATCAGTTGCGACACCTGCGTTATGCAAAAGACGTCGGCATGCGACGACTGCTTAATGTCTTTTTTATGCGGCGATCCGCATGAAACAGCGGTGGTCTTTGATCTTGCCGAACAGCGGGCAGTTCGCTTGCTCGCAAATGCCGGAATGGTGCCTACGCTTCGGCATCGTGCGGTTGTCTAAAAAATCATCAACAATTGACCTGGTCGATCATGCAGCACGCGCGGCCTATACCGAGCGTGTGTTGTCAATCGGAACTTCTGGTGGTTTGGATCGCGTTGGTGTTGCTCCTGCGCAAGTAATGCAACGAGCCCATCAGG
Source organism: uncultured Acidimicrobium sp. (assembly GCA_903853285.1). Classification (GTDB taxonomy): domain Bacteria; phylum Actinomycetota; class Acidimicrobiia; order Acidimicrobiales; family Ilumatobacteraceae; genus UBA3006. Next base: position 6,508 of record CAINTF010000100.1, read on the forward strand.
CTCTAGTCGAACGCAAGGCGGCTGGCTTGCACGACACGATGCAGTTCACATATCGCAATCCTGAACGATCAACCGATCCTCAGTCGGCGGTGGCTGATGCAAAGTCGATGATTGTTGGTGCGTATTCCTACGCATCACCTCTGCCAGATCCGAAAGCGCAGTTCAGCGCGCGAGTTGCGCGGTATGCCTGGACCGAATATTACGAGGCACTCAAGGTGGGTCTGTTCGCAATGCGCGACCAACTGCGCAGTGATGGATTCAAAGCCGTGGTGTTTGCAGACGACAACTCGATGGTCGATCGTGAGGCCGCGTACTTGGCAGGCCTTGGATGGTTTGGCAAAAATGCCAACGTGCTTATTGAAGGAGCAGGAAGTTTCTTTGTATTGGGAAGTGTGATCACGACAGCACCGCTCATCCTCAATGAAAATCCAGTTGTCGATGGATGCGGTGCATGTAGACGATGTATCGATGCTTGTCCTACGGGAGCGATAATAGAACCCGGCACAGTTGATGCTGCAAAATGTCTTGCATGGCTCATTCAGAAACCTGGCGTCTTCGATCGAAGATTTAGAGAAGCGTTAGGTGACCGAATCTACGGATGTGATGATTGCCAAGAAGTTTGTCCACCGACAACTCGATTGAGTTTGTCTAAAGAACTTCGAGATGATGCGCGGCCATGGATTGATGTACTTGAGTTGCTCGACATGGATGATGCAACGTTGCTTACTCATGTAGATCAGTGGTACATCGCAGAGCGCAACCCAGATTGGGTGAGGCGCAATGCGCTACTTGTGTTGGGCAACATCGGTGATCGCCGTGATGAAAATGTGGTGAACGCAATATCTCGATACCTCGAGCACCCTGACCCAATGTTGCGAGCCCACGCGGTGTGGTCGGCAGCGCGACTTAATTTGTCCGATCTGATTCCCACGCATGACACGGCGCCATTGGTGGTTGATGAATTGCGTAATCTGCCGTCTGCGCGTCAATAAGCGATCTAGATTGGTTGTTGCGTCGCCATGAAACATTTACTTGTCACCAACGATTTCCCTCCGAAGGTTGGTGGAATCCAAAACTTGTTGTGGGAGTGGTGGAGGCGATTGCCGCCAGATTCGTTCGCTGTGTTGACATCGCCGCACGAAGGCGCCGAGAGTTTTGCTGCCGCTCAAGCGTATGAAATCAGAAGAGTTCGTGCGCCATGGCTGTTACCGCACCCACTGATGGTGAGGCGCATTAACCAGATGGCCAG
>CAINTF010000101.1 GCA_903853285.1 uncultured Acidimicrobium sp.
ACCCCAATCGGTATAATTAGTTCCAATGAGACTATATGAGCCTTCTGTGCTCGATCAAATTGTGCTTGCCTTAATTGCCGAACAACCTCGCCACGGATTTGCCGTCTACAAGGAACTCAACCATGACCCTTCGCTTTCTGCGGTCCTTCATGTACGTAGACCGCTCGTCTATCGATCCATGGGATGTTTGACCGAAGCTCGAATGATCAAGGAAACCAAAACCGAACCTGGTGATCAAGGTTCTGCCAGGGTTGTGTTTTCTACCACTCCACTCGGAAGTAAGACATCATCCAAGTGGCTTGAGAGCATTGTTGAGCACCCTCGCGATGCACGTATTGAGCTGCTTGCAAAGTTTGTTCTTCGTGACAGGCGTGGTCTCAAAAATCGCGCTTTGGCAAAGCGTCAACGATCCGCTTTTGCCAGGCAATCGGATGTGCTCTTGCGTGAATCACAAAAAGCAACTGACAACGTGCGGCTTGTCTCGCTATGGCGACTTGAAACCATTAACGCGATGATCAGATTGCTGGACGCTGTCTAGCGAGGAACCATTGTCGCCGCAGCATCTTCGTCATGAATCATGAAGAACGCGTACAGTGCACCAAGCAAGGCAAAAATGCTTGAGGCGGCAAAAGCTAAGCGATATCCACCGAGTGCCGCAGCAGACTCTTGAACTCCTGCCGAGAGCAGATGGTGCTCTCGAGAAATGAAAATGGTTGACAATAAGGCAACTCCCAATGCGGCCGAGGCTTGTCGTTGTGTGGAGAAGATCGCAGATGCGCGTCCGGTGTCAGCGCGCGAAATCGTGGAATATGTGCAGGCTTGCAGAGGTACGAAGGCAAACGCCATCGAAATGCCACGGAAGAACATTGAAGCCCTAATCGTCCACAGGCTCGTCGTCAGCGAAATAAAAACGAACGGAAGACTTGAGAACATCACCAAAGTGAGTCCAAGTGCGACCAACCGACGGGGACCGACAGTGTGGTACATCTTGCCCACATATTGACTAGCCAAAATCACGCCAACCGCCTGAGGGAATGACGCCAATCCAGATTGCAGAGCGCTGTAACCCATCAATGACTGAATCATTTGAGGGAACAGAAACAGGAACGCCATAAAGCTGCCATATGACAATGAGTTCACCATGTTGGAATTACGAAACATTCGATCGCGGTACAGACGAAGAGAAATCATCGGCTCATCAATGTGAAGCTCCACCATTGCCAGCAGCACCATGAGTGCAATACCACCAAGGCCAGTAATCAACACGGGCACTGCAGTCCAGCCCTTTTCTGGTGCTTGCGAAAGTGCGTATAAGAGTCCGGCAAGACCAAGGCCGGAAAGTAAAAAACCGCGCACGTCGAATCGCCCAGCAGTTGGTTCTTTGCTTTCTTTCAGCATGAATAAGCCAAACAGAAAACCCAACACACCGAGAGGCATGTTGACATAAAAAATCCATCGCCATGAAAAATTGTCAATTAAGAGACCACCAATGATTGGACCCAACGCAGGGGCCACGACAATAGGCACCATCAGAACAGTGGATGCTCTTGCTCGCTCGGCAGGTGGAAATGCACGAAACAACATCGTTGTTCCTACTGGCGTGAGCATGCCTCCGCCAACACCTTGCAGGATTCGAAAGGCAACCAACTCGCCCACCGAGTGGGCTTGTCCGCACAAAGCCGACGCAATTGTAAAAGTAAGCAATGCAAAAAGGAAAGTCTTCTTCGTTCCAATCTTGTCCCCGATCCAGCCTGAAGCCGGAATCCAGATAGCGAGCGAAAGTAAGTAACCGAGAACCACCCACTCCATCGACGCACGAGTAGCGCCAAACTCTTTGGCAAGTGTCGGAATTGCAACGTTGACAATCGTTGTATCAAGAATCTCAAGAAACAAGCCAGCCACAAAAATTACAGCAACAATCCATTTATATTCAATTTTTCTAAGTGTGGTCAACATGATTGGTCAACCTTATGTGCTGTCACTACTCAGAGAACGGCTAAAGACGCAATAACACCACCAATGAGACATATCGCACCCTCATCTTCTTGGAATACGGCATCCAATCGCTCTAGCAAATAAGCGGTTCCTTCAGCCTCAATCTCCACCTTCTCAGATAGCGCGACAATGATCCGAGAGCCAATCATGTCTCCCGCAAGATTCACGACAGTCATGGAACCAGTGACCGAGCCTCTTACGGTCATCAAACCCAGGTCAACAATGGGTCCGTCCATCAAGCGGGCACTGGTGACCGCATCTCCAGAGAACTGCACCACGTCCCTTGGTAAACACTCACGATTCTTACCATCTATTTCAAGAACCATTCCTTTTCCTTCGATCACCACGAGTTCGCGGTCAACTCCAGGAAGTGAAGAAAAAGGTCCATCTACGACCACTGGTGCAATCGCTACACGCCAAGTCCACTTTCCCGCTGCATTGCGGTCACTAGCAATTTCGTAGCTTGTGCCTCTACCGTTTGCCCACGGCATCGCACGATGCTCGGCGGATCTTTGAATTCTCACGATGCCATCAGATTAGGCGCACGAAATATCTATTTGGTGATGACCACGTGCGCCATCTGGATCAACGCGAGTCACTTCATCAGTTTGTACCTCGCCATTGCTGCTAACGCACCGCACAGTCAGACGATGATCACCAGGGTTTGCGTTCCACTCATACTTCCATTGGGTCCATGTATCACCAGTAGAGCCATCTAGTAATTCTGCTTCAAGCCATTCGTCATCATCAATCTGCAGTTGCACAGCCTTCACACCACTTCGAGGCGCCCAAGCAAACCCACCAACAATTGTTTTCCCAGCTGCAACACTTGCCCCATTGCGTGGAACATCAATGCGGCTTGACGCCAAGAATGGCCCAGTCTTCGACCATCCGCGCTCAATCCAATATGCGTCAAACGCATCCCATGTTGAAAGTGAAATTTCGCTGAGCCACTTTGTAGCCGAGACATATCCGAACAAACCTGGCACGATCATCCTGACCGGGTAGCCATGTTCTTGCGAAAGCGCTTCACCATTCATTGATGTCACCAACATTGCCGGTCTGCCATCCATCACTGCATCAAGCGGTGTACCGCACGTCCAACCATCAACACTTGTACTCACCAATTGTTCGGCCCCCGATTTCACGCCAGACAATTTCAACACCTCACTCAGCAAGACACCACCCCATTGCGCCGTTCCGATGAGATCGCCGCCAACTTCATTTGACACACAACCGAGAGTGATTACATGGCTCGTTTGAGGCATCGCGTTGATATCTTCAAGCGTCAATATCACGTCGCGGTCGACCATTCCCGTGATGCGCATACTCCAAGTTGCTGCATCTATTTGTGGCGTATTTCCGATCGCCGTATCAATTCGATAGAACTGCGATTGCGGAGTAATGAATGGCAGCATCTCACCTTCTGGAACCACAGTGATATCTGGGATCACGAGTGTGCCACTCTCCAAAGAACTCGCATCTTCGGCATCACCACACGAAGACAGCACCGTTGAACCACCATAGACACCCGCAACAGCCGCAATGGCCGAGCGAACAAAACCCCGTCGCGACAAATGAGGAGAAATCACCTCCCCATTATTCCATTTGCACAACTCACCGAGTGGGCGTGTGACGCAATTGAAGAGCATCTATTACTCTTTACCTCTATGTCATCACCTCATGAGTCACCCATCCACGCCGTCATTGAACGCTGGCACGCCCATATGCGAGGCGAACTGGCAAATGGTCTCGACGTCTTGTTGCACGACGACGTCGTCTTTTATTCGCCAATCGTCTACACCCCTCAAAGGGGCAAGGCCATCACCACCCTGTATCTACAAGCAGCCGGACAAACATTGCCGGGCGAAAAGTCAGACCCAGGCAAAACTTCTGGCGACACATCAAAAGGATTCCGATACACCAAGGAGATCCTTGATGGTCACCACGCAGTCCTCGAG
>CAINTF010000102.1 GCA_903853285.1 uncultured Acidimicrobium sp.
GTTACGAGGCAAGTAGCGCATGGCTGCGAATGCTGCAGTTGACTTTCCGCAACCCGACTCTCCTACAAGTCCGTACGCCTCACCAGGGGCAATGGAAAACGAAACCTTGCGCAACACTTCGCGGTCGATGCCACGAACGGTGTATGCAACTTCTAGATCGCGAAACTCGAGTGTTGGAGTGTTACTCATAATTCAAAGATCTCCAGCAGGCTGTCCGAAATAAGGTTGACGCTTACCGCAAGTGAAGCAATTGCAAGGGCGGGGAAGGCTGTTGGCCACCAAATATTGGAGTAGATATTGCCCCAGTTTTCGGCAATTTGAGAGCCCCAGTTGGGTGAGCCGTATTCGACACCAGCACCCAAAAATGAAAGTGTTGCGATGGCAAAGATTGCATAGCCAAGTCGCACAGTGAACTCAACGATGATTGGAGGTAAGACGTTTGGCAGGATTTCGCGGAACAAAATGTGCCGTGTGCGTTCGGTGCGAAGACGTGCAGCGGCTACGTATTCAAGCTCGGATTCGCCAAGCACAGCCGCACGAACGGTGCGGCCAATGTTCGGTGTGAAAACGAAGCCAATCACGATGACGGTAAGGGTTGGTGACCTGCCCTCGAGCGCGGCAATCGCTAACAACGCAATGATCAATACCGGGATAGCCGAGATTGCTTCAACGAGTCGCATCACGATCATGTCGAATTTGCCTTTGAAATAACCAGTTGCAAGTCCAAGTGCTGTTCCTAAAACCGTTCCAAGCGCAGTTGCGCTAAATGCCATCACCACGATGAGGCGGGTACCAAGAATCACGCGAGAAAGTACGTCTTGTCCGTTGGCATCGGTGCCAAACCAGAACTTCCACTGTGGGGACACCGAAACGAATTCGAAGTCTTGGTCGGAAGCGCCGTGAGGAGCAATGAAGCTTCCGAATACTGCAAGTATCAGCCAGAAACCCAAGATGGATGCGCCGACAATAAACGTCTTGTCTTTGGCGATCAGACTGAGTCGTTCTCGGCGAATGATTTTGCGCTCAAGATTCGATTTCTCGGCGATAGTCGATGTGGTTGTTTCACTCATTCTGAAACCTTCTGTCGGATGCGCGGGTTCAAGAGTGCAAACAAGATGTCGGCAAGAAGTTGAAACGAGACGATGACCAAACTGGAGATAATGACGCCAGCTTGCAACACCGAGTAATCGCGAGCATCAACCGCGCCCTTCAAGATTGTTCCGAACCCTGGGTAGTTGAACACGATCTCGACTGCAATCAAACCACCAATGAGATAGGGGACTTGTGATGCAATCACCGCAATTGTTGGAAGCAGTGCATTACGAAGTACATGTTTGATTACTGCGGTGCGTCGGCTTAAGCCTTTAAGAACTGCGGTTCGCATGTAATCGGAGTCAAGTGCTTCAATTACACCCGCTCGTGTAATACGGGCGATATATCCAAAGAGCACAAGTAGCAAAGAAATTGATGGAAGCACCAAATACCAAATCTGGTTGAGGATGGATCGTTCACCTTCTTCTGGGAAAGCGGAGACTGGGAAGATCCTGAAGATCACTCCAAAAAAGAGCACCAAGATAATTGCCCAAACAAACTCTGGAATCACTGCCGCAGAAAGACCGCCGACGGTGATAACACGGTCAACTTTCTTGCCCCGGTTCATTGCGGCAATAACTCCACCGGCGATGCTGATTGGAACAATGATGAAGAATGCGACGCCTGCCAACTTTGACGAATAGCGAATTGCGGGAATCAACATGTCGGAAACTGGGCCTCGGTATTGCATTGACTGTCCCAAGTCACCGTGGAGTAGATGACCAATCCACGTGAAGAGTTGTGAAAATAGAGGTCGATCTAATTCGAAGACTCGACGAAACTCCTTGAGGTCTTCTTCGGTCGCACCTCTACCTAGATATTGGTGGGCTACGTCGCCTGGCAAAATGTGCGTCAAGAAAAACACGATTACGCAGACAAGGAACACCGTGACGACGGAGAGACCAAGGCGCTGGAGGATGAACCGTTTCATGTCAGGCAAAAGTGTAGTTAGGAAGTCGGCA
>CAINTF010000103.1 GCA_903853285.1 uncultured Acidimicrobium sp.
AGCCGCTCAGGCACTATTCGTTACATCGAGACGCATCACAGGCACGATCGCCTGACCGCGTACTCATCCGACAACGCCAAGTAATTTCCTTTAACGGCAGAGACCACTTCTTTGCATACCGTTTGGGTTTTTGGCGATCAGCTCAATCGCAACATCGGCGCACTGCAAGCAGCACAGCCCAACACACATCGCGTCCTCATTATCGAGTCGGCGGGCAAGATCGCATCTCGCCCGTGGCACATACAGCGCGCCCACTTCCTCATCACTTCCATGCGCCGATTTGCGCTCGCACTCGAGCAAGAGGGCTTCCAAGTCGACTATCGCAAAAGCCCCACCATGCGCCAGGGCGTTACTGACCACATTGCCGAGTTCTCGCCCACTCATATGTATGTCACCGAGCCAAACAGTTATAGCGCTCGACAGTTGGTGGCTTCGCTAGGCATAGACACCACTGCGTCTAATCAATTTCTCTGTCATCCCACCGACTTTGCCAAGTTTGCCGAGGGCAAGAAGTCAATGAAGATGGAAGATTTTTATCGCTGGCAACGCAAGCGACATGGATACCTGATGGAAGGCGATCAACCTGTTGGTGGTCAGTGGAACTTTGACGAAGACAACCGGTTGCCTCCACCAAAAACCGGGCACGATCGTTGGCCAGTACCTCAAGTGCACGCACTCGATGCAATCGATCAGCAAGTGCTTAACGATCTGCCTGCAAATGTGTGGGGCGCAAAGCCCACCGGATTGTGGGCCACGACTCGCGAAGATGCACTTGCTCGCTTGCACTACTTCGTCAACGAAATCTTGCCAACATTCGGCGAGCACGAAGACGCGATGCTCGAATCCAATTGGCATCTCGCCCACTCACTGCTCTCGCCCTATCTCAACAACGGCTTGCTCTTGCCCAACGAGGTTCTCGATGCAGCGGCAGACGCTTTTGCAAAGGGACTCGTTCCAATCAATAGTGCCGAAGGTTTCATTCGTCAGATTCTTGGCTGGCGCGAATACATCTGGAATTGTTATTGGCGTTGGATGCCCGATTACGCGCAACAAAATCATCTGCAAGCGCACCGGCCATTGCCTCCGCTCTTCACGAACCCGAAAAAGACGAAGATGAAATGCATGAATACTGTGCTCAATGGTGTCAACGAGCATTCATACTCACATCACATTGAAAGACTTATGGTGCTCGGCAACTTTGCCCTCATCACCGGCACCAACCCCCAGCAATTCACTGAGTGGATGTGGAATAGTTTCATCGACGCAGCCGAATGGGTCATGGTGCCCAACGTGATCGGTATGTCGCTCTATGCCGATGGCGGAATGTTGGCCACCAAGCCCTATGCCAGCGGTGGTGCGTATATCGACCGCATGAGCAACCATTGCAAAGGCTGTGCGTACGACCGCAAAAAGCGCACTGGTGACGATGCCTGCCCATTCACGGTGTTGTATTGGGATTTCATGATGCGCCACCAAGATACTTTTGTGAAAAATCCGCGCATCGCCCGCCAAGTGCGCGCTGCTCAACAACTCTCAGACGTAGAAGCAGTGCAACAAACTGCGCAAACAATCTTGCAACGCCTCGACGCCGGCCAGCCCTAGTGAGTCGCCGGGCGCGTTTAGCACCCGACGACCACTCGAGTTTTCTACTTAACTAATTAATAAA
>CAINTF010000104.1 GCA_903853285.1 uncultured Acidimicrobium sp.
CGGACAGGGGGAGGGCCTGTAAGACGCCTAAATGAATTAGGCGGGCTTCCTCAACACCCGAGATGACCTCGATATCAATTCCAGCTTCGTTGGCAACGCGGTCGACAAAGTCTGCAGAGTTCGTGGCTTCGCGAACGGCGCTAGTTGCCACAGCAAAAACGCTTGCTCGATGGGCATCTGCAATGCGGCGCATGTTGCGCAGGGCCTCAATGCCACGTTCGATTGCTTCGGGGCTCAACATTTTCATGTCGCCGCCACCTTCACCGAGTCGCGTATTGTCTTTTTCGCGAGTAATTACTTCAAATCCCGACGGACTAACTTTCGCGACAACCATATGAATGCTGTTGGTGCCGATATCGATTGCGGCAATGACTCGTGGAGAAAAGATCATGGTGTGACAATGGTCCAGATGGGAATGCTTACCTTGATGAATGTCACGGTAGTAGCGTAACTGGAATGTCAAACGCAGTACCAAACGTTCTTACTGACCTTATTCCTATGCCTCGCATCATTGAAAAATCAGTGGCGAGAGACATCACCCTCGTCGTTGGCGGAGCACTGTTCACCGCTTTATGCGCTCAAATAGTTATTCATCTCGGATTTACGCCCGTGCCCATCACTGGTCAAACTTTCGCCGTACTCGCAGTTGGTGGTGCACTTGGTTCACGCCGTGCAATAGCTAGCCAGGCGCTGTATTGGCTACTCGGTGCAATTGGCTTGCCGTTCTATGCAGGTGCATCAGGCGGCTGGAGCCGTGCAACCGGATCAACACTTGGTTATTTCGTTGGCTTCGTTGCTGCGGCTGGCATTGTTGGCTGGTACGCAGATCGTCGTAATGACCGAAACTTCGTGATGTCGTTGTCGGCAATGGCATTGAGCACGGCAGTGATCTACTTCTGTGGTGCCATCTGGTTGGCACATTCAATAGGTGTTCCGGTTGCAACTGGTGACACAAATGCCATTTCCCTCGGAGTTGCGCCTTTCCTTGCAGGCGATGCAGTGAAATTGGTTCTGGCAGCACTGGTCAGCCCAGTTGGCTGGGCAATGTATTACGCACGGCCACGCTAAACCTCTAGCGATAATTTTGGGTCATACTTGGTTATGGCTGATCAATCAATGAACAAGACCGCTGTGGTCAGCCGTAAGCGTGGTCGCCCTGCGGATACAGATTCGACTGATACCCGCGACCGCATTGTTGTGTGCGCGCGCGAACGATTTGCTGCAGAGGGATTCGAAGGAACGACCAATCGAGAGATTGCCGAGACAGCTCAAGTATCGAGTGCGGCGCTGTATCACTACTTTCCATCAAAGGTCGATATCTACATTGCAGTGTGTGATTCCATCACTGAAATTTTCGTGGATGTTTTCGCACGCGTGAAGGCATCTGAAACAACTCTTGAGGGTCGGCTTGTTGCGCTATTTTCCGAAGTCAGAACTCTCGGAGCGAGCGCGCCATCAACAGTCGGATTTATCACCGGAATTTCGGCAGTTGTGCAAAAGCATCCTGAGGTGTCGAAGGGTACCGATGTGTTCGGTAAGGAATTTGGTCGAAACATCATTGACCTCATTGCGACTGCAGAAGAAACTGATCGAATTTTGCAGGGCACATCCGTGCAGTCGTTTGCCGATCTTGTGTCCTCTGTTCTGGCCGGATTGGGCAGAATGAGTGCTCGAGGAGACCAATCACGCCATGTGGCAGTGGCTGCTGCCTTCTTAAGACTGATTCATACTGCTGCACAGAAGTAAGTTGGCGTCATGGACGCCGAGGTATTTCATTCACTGAAGAA
>CAINTF010000105.1 GCA_903853285.1 uncultured Acidimicrobium sp.
AGCTTCGGACTGTGCTCGTTCGCATTCATGATGAGGAAATATCAGATCGCTTCCGCCGCCGTGTAAATCAATGGTGGTGCCGAGGTCACGCAGCGCGAGTGCTGAACACTCGATATGCCAGCCGGGACGACCTGCACCCCATGTTGCATCCCACGCTGGTTCGTCATCTGCTGATGGATGCCACAAAACAAAATCGAGCGGATTGCGTTTCTGCGGATCATCGACATTGCCCCCACGTTGACGAGCGAACTCCAACATTTGTTCGTGGCTGTAATGCGACACTTCTCCGAATGTTGGAACTTTTGTGACATCGAAATACACAGAACCGCCAACGGCATACGCGAAACCACGCTCAAGAACAAGTCCGATGAACTTACGGATATCAGTGATAGCTGACGATGCTCGTGGCGTGCTGTACGCAGGCAACATCTCGAGAGCTTCCATATCCCGATTGAAACGAGCCTCTTCGCCTGCTGCCAGATCTAGATAATGAACACCGAGTTCTCGAGCTTTTGCAAACAATGGATCATCAACGTCTGTGACATTACGTACGCACCGGACAGTGTGACCGAGATCAATCAGGCGGCGTTGCAAAATGTCATAGAAAAGAAACGTAGATGCATGACCTAAATGTGTCGCGTCGTACGGCGTGATGCCGCATGTGTACATCAGCACCAACTCATCTGGAGTGAATGGCACGATGTCTCGCCGCGCAGTGTCGTACAAACGCATTGACATATTTATAGAGCTTTCGCCCGAGGGTCTTTCGTGATGCCCGTAAGTTTCGGTGCAACTCGTGTTTTGTAGCGAACGTTCAGTTGCAACAACACCGCTGTGAACGCCTCAATGGCTGTTGCGTTTGATAATTCACCAGCATCAAGTGGACGACATCCGGGGATATGAGCGGTGATGTCCATCACGATGGTTCGGGCCTCTGAACTGTCTGAGCAAATCAACACGTCTGAATCAATGGGATCACCGAGATGTCCAAGTTCTGTTGCAGGCAAGTGGTGAAAAGCAGCAACTACACGACACTCAGGGACTGCTGCCTGCACATGAGCAGCAACACTTCCGCGAGGTGGCAACAGTGGTTGAAATTCATTACCGACTCGCACGAGCGCGTTTGCCATGCTGATGATTACTTTGCCACGCAATAAATCAATGTGATCACGAGCGGTCGTTGCAGCAGAATCCCACGGAGTAGCAAGAACCACAACGTCGCATGCCGACGCATCGTCATTGTCACCGCCACTCAAATTAAGAGTGAGATTTGGCCACTTGGCTTTCAGTGCATCACATACCTCGGAGGCTCGATCTTTGGACCGTGACCCAATAATCACTTCATACCCAACCGAAGCAAGGCGCGCCCCGAGGGCACTTCCGGCGGGTCCGGTGCCGCCCAATATTCCAATACGCATTCCGTAGAGCCTTACACATAGACCCCTTGCGAACTACGGTCATATGAATGGGACTTCTTGAAGGCAAAATAATCGTTGTGACAGGTGTCCTAACCGACGCCTCTTTGGCATTTAGCGTGGCGCAGCTAGCACAACGTGAAGGCGCTCAAGTAGTGCTCACGGGTGCCGGTCGCGCACTCTCGCTCACCCAGCGATCTGCACGCAGACTTGATTCACCTGTTGATGTCTTTGAGTTCGATGTCACCGTTCCTGAACACGTCGAATCAGTTCGTGAACAAGTGCGCACGTCTTTAGGACATGTCGATGGCGTGTTACACGCAATCGGCTTTGCGCCAGAGATATGCCTCGGAGACGACTTCTTGGCTGCTCAATGGAGCGACGTCGCAATCGCCATGCAATTTTCTGCGTATTCATTAAAGACACTCGTCGATGCATTTCTGCCGTTGATGTCACCGGGTGGATCAATTGTTGGTCTCGACTTCGACAACACCGTTGCTTGGCCCGCATTCAACTGGATGGGCGTTGCTAAGGCCGCGTTTGAATCAACCAGTCGCTATTTGGCAAAGGAACTCGGACCACGAGGCATTCGTTGCAACTTGGTTGCTGCAGGTCCTA
>CAINTF010000106.1 GCA_903853285.1 uncultured Acidimicrobium sp.
AAGCAGTACTCGCCCGTCGCCATAGGGAAACTCGCGCACAAGTGTTTGAGCATTAGCAATACTCGGCATGAAGTCGGCAGCGCAACCGAGTGCCTTTGCCGTAGCACCTCCAACCGCCGCAATTTTTGGTCGTCGTGCGTCACTACTCACCAACGTCTGAAGAAATACCGAAATGCTCTGGGCTCCATTTGCGGATGTAACAACAATCCAGTCGTACTCTTCTGCTCGATCGAGCGCCGCTTTCAACTTGCGACCACCATCGCTTGGTCCAACAATTTTGATCAGTGGTACCAACAACACATTGACATCGACCTCGGCCAACAATTCGGCAAGTTCGCTCGACTGTTCAACTGGTCGAGTAAGTACAACTGTTTTTCCGGCAAGGTTGGTCATTGCGTTTTGCTTCGGCACTGCTTTGCGATGTCACGAGCTAATTGCAATCGATCTGCAACACCGGCGACCGACTGTGCGTGCACAACATGGCGATCAGCAGCAGTGTCACCCGTTGCCATAAATGCCGTGAAAATATCTTGTGCGTCCAAATGTGCACCGATGGGCATATTGCATCCTGCACCCAACTCGGCCAAGAATGCTCGCTCCATTTCAACTGCGCGACGAGTTGCAGCATGGTCAACCGCCTGAAGCGCAGTTTGCGTTACTGCATCTCCAACTCGACACTCCACTGCTACACAACCCTGACCAATCATTGGCACAACAACACTTGGGTCAAGAATTTGCGCAATCTGATCGGTGAGACCAAGCACCTCAAGTGCGGCAACCGCCATGACTATTGCACCGCCCTCAGGTACTTTGCTCAGCCGAGTATTGATGTTGCCTCGCAAATCAATAAACGTGAGATCGGGTCGCATGGTGAGCAACTGCGCACGCCGACGCACCGAACCAGTTGCAACTGTTGCGCCTTGTTGTAGACCAGACAACGTATTGCCAACCAATGCGTCGCGAGCATCTCTCCGCTCACACCAAGCACCGACAACAAGACCATCGGTTTGCAAAGATGGCAAATCCTTTGCAGAGTGCACGGCCAAATCCGCATGACCATCCAATACAGCCTGTTGTACTTCCTTCACAAAAATGCCTTGACCACCAATTTGGTGCAGCGGCACATCACGCTTTACATCGCCCAGAGTTTCAACGAATACAAGTTCCGTCGCTTCTCCAGTCGCTGAAGATAATGCGCTTGCAACTACCTCAGCTTGAGTGCGGGCCTGAGCACTCGAGCGTGTTGCGAGACGAATCATTCGATGTCGAAGAGGTCGCGCAGTGCAGCGGCAATGCGCTCGCCTTGCGGTGTGCCCGCACTGTTTTTGAGTTGGATGGACGGGGTGTGCAGCAATTTGGCAACCACCGACTTGCTCATGGTTTCGACAAGTTCGCGCTGCTCTGCCGTCAGACCAGACATGCGAGCCGCAAATCTTTCCATCTCAGCGCGACGAATGTTTTCGGCGCGCTCGTGCAATTCTGCAACCAGTGGCGCAGCTTGCCGAGCAATTGATTCTTGAGTGAAGCGTTCTACTTCTTCGCCGATGATTGTTCGCACTGCATCGGCTTCATTGTTGCGAGCATTGATGCCCACCTGTGCCCAGTCGCGCAAGTCATACAAATCGCGCAACGTTACGTGAGCAATATTGCTTACTGAGTGCTCCACATCGCGTGGCATTGCGATGTCAACGATGAGTAGCGGAGATTGTGGCGAAGTTACGCGCGCAGAGTTCACCAATTCTGTAGTAATAATCGGTTCTGTTGCACCGGTGCATGTCAACACCACATCAGCCATTCCGAGAGCGTTTGCCAACTCAGAAATTGGGCTGACCACAGCACCAACAGTCGCAGCAAGTTGCTCGGCGCGTTCTGCATTGCGGTTCATTACTGTGACCGACGCAGCACCCGCACTTGAAAGTGCGCGAGCGATGCCTGCACCCATGTCTCCTGCGCCAACAACAAGCACGCTCTTGCCCTGCATCGTGCCCAATAACTCTTTCGCCATCTCGACCGCAGCATGCGAAATAGATGTTGTTGATTTACTGATTCCGGTTTCGTTGCGCGCACGCTTACCAACTTCGAGCGCTTGGCGAAACAACATGTTGAGTGTTGTGCGAGATGTCTGCTCAACTCGCGCCAAGTCCCATGCGTCACGCACTTGACCAAGTATTTCGGTTTCGCCAATCACTGCGGAATCAAGTCCCGATGCAACTTCAAAAAGGTGCGAAACTGCAGCTTCATCGTGCTGACTGTAAAAATGTGGATGCAATTCGTCTGGTGTTAACCCTGAAAGCTCGCAAAAGTAGTCACGCACATCTGCATACGCACCGTGAAACTTTTCAGCAACTACATACACCTCAGTGCGGTTACAAGTGGAGAGCAACACTGTCTCGCGCACGTTGTCACGCGATACCAAACTGTGCAACGCCTTTGTGAGCGACTCTTCGGCCACAGCAACGCGTTCGATTACATCGAGCGGCGCCGAGCGATGATTAACTCCGAGAACAACTATTGACATGCAGCAGGCCTGTTGAGTTGTTCGTAATAACCAAGAATCTGCAGCTCCATGCCCAAGTCAACGCTGCGAACCGAAACCTCGCTCGGCACTGTCAGCACTGTTGCGGCAAAGTTGAGAATTGATTTAATGCCTGCAGCAACAAGCAACTCTGCTGCACGTTGAGCCGATGCTGGCGGTGTGGCGATGACACCAATGCTGACTTTGTCGTTATTGACAATTGACAAGAGTTCATCAACATGCTGCACCACTACTCCACCAACTTTTTTGCCAACCTTTGCAGAATCAATATCAACAACTGCTGAAACCTCAAAGCCACGCGAAGAAAACCCTGCGTAGTTTGTTAACGCGTTGCCCAAGTTGCCCGCACCAACGACCACGACCTTCCAGTCGTTCAACAATCCGAGTTCACGCTTGATTTGGTAGACGAGATATGCAACGTCGTACCCAACACCACGTGTTCCATAGCTGCCCAAGTACGACAAATCTTTGCGCACCTTGGCTGCATTAAGTCCTGCCAAACCTGCAAGTTGATCGCTCGACAACTGAGCGACACCTTCCGTTATCGACTTGTTCAAAATCTGCAAGTACACCGGCAACCGAGTCACAGCCGCGTCCGGAATACGGCGACGAAGGGCCTCAGGCCGTGATGGGGGTTTCACAAGATCTGTCACACTGAGAAGGGTAGGCGTTCGTGCATGAATTCACGAAGTCCGTGACCAGGCTCAGGGCCTTATGCAGGCAAGACATCCGTCACTTTACTGACGATCAAAAAATCAATTAGCCCAACTAGCCTGCGCCCATGAGTTTTGCCCACATCGCGGCCTACAGCATTACTGAGATCATGGCTGCCCAATCGACGCATAACGAGTTGAACTCGGCATTGGCTGGCGCTTCAACCCTCATTGCATGTGCATTTACGTTGAGCACATTTGACCGCTGGCTGCGCCGGCGCCAGCCGCACGAATTGGCGTGGACGGTAGCGATGGCGCTCTTTGCATTGGGATCGAGTGCACTGTGGTGGGCCGAAAGCTCCGGTTGGAACTTAATGGCGTTCCGAATTTTTTTCTTAGCCGGTGCCGTACTCAATGTGGCGTGGCTTGCACTCGGAACCGTGTACTTGCTCATTGGTCTTCGTGCAGGAAATATTGCTCGCACATGGCTTGTGTGGTTGTCGGGTTTCGCAACAGGAGTGGTGTTGATCGCACCAACAAAAGCACAAGTTATTTCCACTGAGTTTCCTGCTGGTCGCGAAATATTTGGCGTAGCACCCCGCGTTCTTGCGGCCATCGGTTCGGGTGTTCCTGCACTATTCATCATCATTGGCGCACTGTGGTCGGCTTGGCGCGTAATCAGAAAGAAAAACCCTGCCGCCGCAAAGAGCACTACTCGAACAGTCACTTCTCCAAAGCGACTTGCAGGAGGAAACGTGCTGATCGCCGTAGGCACACTCGTCTTGTCGGCAAGTGGAACGCTTGCTGGTCGACTTGGTCAAGACCGCGCGTTTGCAATCACATTGCTTTGCGGAGTTTCAATTCTGTTTAGTGGATTCTTGGTAGCAAGCAACTCAACACTTAACGCATCATCAGCGACAAAACGCCTGCACCCAAAATTGCTGCAAGCAGCAAACCAATAACAAGTGTTGTGGCGGGTCTCATGATCCGATGTTACGCCTACGACGAGAGCAGCAACTCACTTTTTCGCGCTTAAACGCACCGACGTTGCTACTCCAGCACCAGCGCTTGGATCTTGAGCAATCACCACCATGTCAGTTGGCCCAAGTTGCAGTTCGGCTGCGGCCGAACCGCGATCAACACACAACGCGAGCATCCCGTATGAATCGACAACTAGTCCGATGCCGCCACCGATGTCCGCAAAATTGCGAACAACTGGTACTGAGCGCACAATCTGATTACTTGGATCTGATGCGCCGATAATGATCCGCAGTGGTGAACCCCACTTGTCAATATCTTCAGGCCCGACATTCAACTGGCAATTTCCAAATCGATCCACCCATGTCACTTCACTCAGCAACTGACCGCCCTCTTCGCGCGGTAGCGGAACAACACCTGGCAACAACAAACTCG
>CAINTF010000107.1 GCA_903853285.1 uncultured Acidimicrobium sp.
CGTGGTCATCGATTTGCATACGCTCACCCATGGCTTGCACGACAAGTCAGTGATTCACACAGGTCATGATGTCGAGTTGCCGATCGAGACAATTCGGCGCATGGCGTGTGAGGCCGAGATCATTCCTGTTGTACTCGACTCAAAGGGTGTTGTGCTTGACATCGGTCGCGCCTCGCGCCTTGCCACTCGCTATCAACGCAAGGCACTAGAGGTCATGTATTCAACATGTGCGATTGAGTATTGCAATATCCCCAATGCCCAGTGCCAGCCGCACCACATTCGTTATTGGCGCGATGATGGCACCACCGACATGCACAATCTCATACCCCTTTGCCCCGAGCACCATCGCTGTGTGCATGAAGGCGGTTGGAAGTTGTCACTGCATGGCGAGTCTCGCCAACTTTGCGTCACCTATCCCGACGGCAGGTCGCTCACGTCGTCTCCGACCGATACAGCGCGGAAGGATTTGTTGTATGACATATCGTGATACATTGATCTGTATGCCCGATCTCATCTCTGTTCGCCTTGACACAACCACGCGACGCGCATTGATCAAGTTGCAACAAATGGGTTTGTCGCAATCCGATGCAATACGAATAGCGATACAAGATGCAGCATCTGCCTTACGTGAACCAAAGAAGTTGGCCGCCGAAATGGCTGCACTGGAAGCCGACCCAACAGACAGAGCTGAAATGTTGCTGATAGCAAAATTCATGGAGGATCTCAGTGAATAGGGGTGACATCCATGTTTTCAATCCTTCAAAAAATGGCAGGCATGAAGTTCAAGGAAAACGATTTGCTGTCGTAATTCAGTCAGACAGTTTGGCAAAGAGATCGGTGATTATCGTTGCTCCGACGTCCCAAAGCGCTCGAGATGCTTCGATCCGACCCGACATCATGGTGCTCCAGCAATCAACCAAAGTACTTGTTGAACAAATGAGCGCAATTTCAATAGAACGCTTAGGCAAGAAGATTGGTCGCGTCGAAATTGACGAGCAATGGGCAATTGATGATGCAATCCAGGCAGTACTTGGCCTCAATTAGTAGCCCCTTGTGGTTGCTGTGGTCTGACAATTTGGCTATGGTAGGCATCGCAAGACATTTACAGGAAACTTCGCCCCTCTAACACGGTGAAGCAACTTGGTCGGGCGCTGGCAATCCAACTTCATTACGACCCACGGAGGGTTCAGTTGTCGACACGTCAGCGCGTCCTTGATACACCCCTTGATCAGCTGTTGGTTGATGCGCGTGCAGTGCGCGACCGTCAGTTTGGTAGTCGGGTTACATACTCGCCAAAGGTTTTCATTCCACTCACCATGTTGTGTCGCGACAAGTGCGGATACTGCACATTTGCGCAGCCACCAGCACGTCTTGAAAATCCATATTTGTCTGCCGATCAAGTTTTGGCAATTGCCAAGCAAGGCGCCAAATCTGGATGCCACGAAGCACTCTTCACATTGGGTGAGCGACCAGAGTTGCGTTACGACGTAGCCGCCGAATGGCTCAAAGCAA
The DNA here is from genome assembly GCA_903853285.1 of uncultured Acidimicrobium sp. Lineage (GTDB taxonomy): Bacteria > Actinomycetota > Acidimicrobiia > Acidimicrobiales > Ilumatobacteraceae > UBA3006. Next base: position 1,513 of record CAINTF010000107.1, read on the forward strand.
ACGGCTTCGACTCGACCGTGCACTACTTGCACGACATGGCAGCACTTGTGTTGAAAGAAACTGGTTTGTTGCCGCATGCAAATGCCGGCGCGTTGTACAAAGACGAGTTGGCAATGTTGCGCAGCGTTTCACCCTCACAGGGCATGATGATCGAATCTTTGCGCGATGATCTGGACTGCCATCGTGGTGCACCAGACAAAGTGCCACAACGCCGACTCGACACTCTTGAGTGGGCCGGCGAACTCAAGATTCCATTTACAACCGGCATCTTGGTTGGCATCGGAGAAACTCGTGAGGATCGTTTGGATGCACTCGAAGCAATTGCAGCCTCGCACGCTCGTCACGGTCACGTGCAAGAAGTCATCGTCCAAAACTTTTTGCCAAAACCACGTACTGGGATGCAACATGAAGCGCCGTGCCCGCAAGACGAATATCTTTGGTCGATCGCTGCTGCGCGCATCATCTTGCCACCAAGCATTCACTTGCAAGCTCCACCAAACCTGAGCGACGACTTCGGAATTCTGCTTGATGCAGGGATTGATGACTGGGGTGGTGTCTCACCAATCACAGCAGATCATGTCAACCCAGAACGCCCTTGGCCAGCGCTCGACAAACTTCGAGTCGTCACTGAAGCCCGCGGCAAAGCACTTGCGCCTCGACTCACCATCTATCCAGAGTTTGCAATCAACCCGACGGTGTGGGTCGATGATGCTTTGCACTTCCCTATTTTGGATCGCAGTGACGCCGAAGGTTTGGGTCGCGACGACCCGGGTCAGGTGTGGCCAGAAAAAGTAACCGCAGCAGATGTGGTTCTCGATGGCGCTGAAGTTGTTTTGATTGGTCACCGCTCAACACAGTGGTACTCGGGCGCTAACAATCCGCCCCCTTCGCTGATCGGGACGCAACACGACGGCACACCGTTCGACGAAATCGATATTGACACGTTGCGTGGACCAATTGCCGAGATCCTGCATGGAGTCCGACTCGGACAGCGCATTAATGAAGCCGAGATAGTCACACTCTTTAGCGCTCGCGGCAAAGAAGTTCGCGCAATTGCCAAAGTTGCAGACGACTTGCGCAAACAAGTTGTCGGTGATGCCATCACATGGGTACACAACCGCAATATCAACTACACCAATGTGTGCACGTTCAAGTGCAAGTTCTGCGGGTTTTCCAAAGGTCCACTCTCACTCAACTTGCGCGGTACTCCGTACTTGCTCACGCTCGATGACATTGCCAATCGCGCACGCGAGGCATGGGACTTAGGCGCCACTGAAGTCACTTTGCAGGGCGGTATTCACCCAGACTTTGACGGCGACTATTACATCGATGTCACGCGAGCAGTAAAAGACGCTGTTCCAGACATGCACGTGCACGGTTTCACAGCACTTGAAGTAACTGAAGGCGCCAAGCGTCTTGGAGAGCCGCTCTACAACTACATCATGCGACTCAAAGATGCTGGACTTGCGTCATTGCCTGGCACTGCTGCCGAAATTTTGGACGATGACATTCGTGCAATCTTGTGCCCAGACAAGATCAATACTGAAGAGTGGCTTGAGTGTCACCAAGTGGCTCACGAAGCTGGCTTGCGCTCAAACATCACCATCATGTTTGGATCTGTCGAGCATCCATTGAGTTGGGCCAAGCACATTGTGCGTACTCGCGCATTACAAGCACAGACCGGTGGCTTCACCGAGTTTGTCGGACTGCCATTCGTGCACATGGCATCACCTATTTATTTGCAGCACAAGTCTCGCCGCGGGCCGACGTTTAGAGAGACGCTGTTGATGCACTCAATTGCGCGCATCGCCTACCACGGCCTGATTGACAACATCCAGGTGTCGTGGACAAAGATCGGCCCAATCGGCGCGGCGCAATTGCTACAGGCTGGCTGCAACGACATGGGTGGCACATTGATGAACGAAAACATCTCGCGTGCTGCAGGCGCAAGCCACGGTCAGGGCATGACCGAAGATGCGTTTCGTGCAATCACTGAGCCAATCGGTCGTTCGCTCTTGCAACGCGACACAACATACGGTCGCCCAGACCGCGAACCGGCTAAAAAAGGCGCAGTACTAGCTCACTAAACGAGCGGCTTCAACGTCAAGTTGCAACTGCGACTTAATTGCTTCTAGTCCGTCAAATTTGCGTTCACTGCGCAAGAAATGTTCAAACGTCACACTTACTTTCTGGCCGTATAAATCGCCGGCGAAGTCGAGCAAGTGCGCCTCCAACAATGAATGGTCGGCGTGTTCAAAAAATGTTGGGCGTCGACCAAGGTTGATCGCACATGCATGCACCGAACCATCGTCGCACCGAAATTTCCCGGCATACACACCATCGGCTGGCAAACACATGGCATTAGGCACTTCGACATTCGCCGTTGGAAACCCAATCGTGCGACCCCGTTTATCGCCGTTGACAACCACTCCTCGCACTTCATAAGCACGACCCAGCAAGTTTGTTGCAACCTCCACCTGTCCGCCAGCAAGCGCACGGCGAATGGATGTTGAACTCACAGGTTCGGTTACACCGTCTGGTCGCTGCACGAGTTGAACAGGTGCAACTTCAAAATCAAACTGTTTGCCAAGGTCGCGCAACAGAGCAACGTTGCCAGCTCGCTTGACACCAAAATGAAAATCTTCACCAACGACAATCACTTGTGTATTGAGTGCGTCAACCAATACTCGCCTCACGAAAGAAGCTGGCTCTTCGGTCGATTGTGACGCATCAAAACTGACGATCATTGTCGCATCAACGCCTGTTTTTTCAAGTAACTCAAGTTTCTGATCTATGTCCGTGAGCAATTTTGGCGCAGACTCTGGCCTCACCACCGAAGCTGGATGGCGATCGAACGTGATCACAACACTTCGACAGCCCAACTGCTGCGCAGTTGACTTTACTTGTGCAATGACCGCCTGATGACCCCGGTGCACGCCGTCATATGCGCCAATCGTTACGACCGACCGCATCGACTCGGAGCTTTTAAGAATTTCGCGAATAACTTGCACGAAGAATCACGCTATCGCTTCGGCTAAAACCACAGTGGGTTTGGCCCGCGTGACATCCACTTGACCATGACTTTCAAATACGTCATACACACCAAGCAATACGCCCTGTTCGTCCACAATTGCCCATGGTGCACTTTCTTTCCATGCTGGCAACACTCGTCCATGTCGAACCATGTCGGCCGTTGGGGCATCAACAACGATTTGAGTCATTGAGCGCAGCGCAGTGATCGGAGACAACAGCACCGCAGACTCTGGCGAATGCGATTCGGAAATTGTGAAATCACCAATTGAGGTGCGCTTGAGGTTTCGTAAATGTGCGCCACCCCCCAACAGTGCTCCAAGATCAGCCGCAAGTGTGCGCACATAAGTACCCGACGAAACATTGACGACAATGCGTACGACCAACGGATCATCAGTTGGTTGCACATCAAATGAGTGCACGGTGACTGGACGTGGTTTGCGCTCCACCACCACACCTTCGCGTGCAAGTTCGTGCAAGCGTTTGCCATCGACACGAATCGCCGAAACCATCGGCGGTATTTGCAAAATTTCTCCAGTGAGCTTTGCGGCTGCACTACGCACCTGTTCAATTGTGATCCCACTCATGTCATGCCGTGCAGTCACTTCGCCAGCCGAGTCAAGCGTGTTTGTTTCGACTCCGAACACAACTTCGGCCTCGTACGTTTTATCCATGCCACTCAAAAACTGCATCAGCCTCGTCACATAACCAACACCCACGAGCAACACACCAGTTGCATCTGGGTCGAGCGTGCCAGCGTGACCAATACGTCTTTCGCCCAACAATTTGCGCATCTGATTCACCACGTCGTGACTTGTCACACCCGCTGGCTTATCGATGACTGCCAGACCGTGCACGGTTGGTGGGCGGCGGCGTGCCACGACTACTCGCTGTCGAGATTGCGCGTTCGCATTGGGTCATTGCGCAACACTTCGTCGATGCGAGCTGCAGCGCGGATTCCGTCATCTGGTCGAAACTCAAGAATTGGCGTTCGTCGCGCATGAATCTGAGTTGCGATTGCTGATTGCAGCCGTTTGCGATTCTCATTCAAGGCTTCCAAGATTTGTTTGTCACCCTCTTCGCCCTGCAGTGAGTCATAGAAAACGATTCCACGATTCATCTCCGAGTCGACATCAATAGACGTCACTGTTACAAACGCCAGGCGATCATCATCAATGCGCACAAGTTCTTCGGCAACAACTTCGCGTACCGTTTCACTGATTCGAGCGGCTCGTGGATAACTGTGTTTACGGCTATTCGACTTGCCGCCAGACTTGCCGCCAGATTTGCTGCGTGATTGACCGCCAGACTTGCCGCCAGATCGACCTTCGACCCCACCGTCGCTGCGACCGCCCGAACCACGTTCTCGTCTTGTCATCGTGATCCTGCCTTTTGCCTCTCCATTGAAACCATGCTTCGCTCATCTACGATACGGAGGCGATGTCTGCAAAACCCCCAGCCCAAAACGAGCCTCGAACCGCCACTGGCGAGGTTGTCGGCAACGACCCAACCACCAAAACGCCTGTATTTCGATATACCGCTGCGTTGGCGACCCAGGTTGAGACGAAGTGGCAAGACTTTTGGGAGCGCGAGGGCACATTTGAAGCACCCAACCCCGCAGGCCCATTGGCCCAACCAGACAAGGTTGCAGGTCGCGAGAAATTGTTTGTTCTCGACATGTTCCCATACCCATCTGGAGCCGGACTTCACGTTGGCCACCCACTTGGTTACATCGCCACCGATGTTTTTGCGCGCTACAAGCGCATGGATGGATTCAACGTCTTGCACGCACTTGGCTACGACAGTTTTGGATTGCCAGCCGAGCAACATGCGATCGTTACCGGCATTCATCCGCGCATAAACACCGAATCAAACATCGCGAACATGCGACGTCAGCTACGACGTCTCGGCCTTGGTCACGACGCACGCCGCAGTGTGTCAACAACCGATGAAGAGTTTTACAAATGGACACAGTGGATCTTTTTGCAGATCTTTAACTCGTGGTACGACGAGACCGCACAACGCGCCAGACCAATTTCCGAACTCATCGCCGAGTTTGCAAGTGGCAAGCGCGCAACAGGTTCGGTCGCGTGGTCAGAACTCAGCAAGGTTGCCCAGCAAGAACTGATTAGTCAATATCGACTCGTCTATTTGTCTGATGCGCCAGTTAACTGGTGTCCAGGTCTTGGCACAATCCTCGCCAACGAAGAGGTCACTGCAGAAGGCCGCAGCGACATTGGCAACTACCCAGTGTTTAAGCGCAACATGCGCCAGTGGACAATGCGCATCACAAAATACGCAGATCGTTTGCTTGAAGATTTGGATCGCCTTGATTGGCCCGAACCAATCAAGTTGATGCAGCGCAACTGGATTGGTCGCAGCGTCGGAGCATCAGTGCACTTTGCCGCAGATGCAGGATCAATCGAAATTTTTACAACTCGTCCTGACACATTGTTCGGCGCAACTTTTGTGGTGCTGTCACCAGAGCATCCACTCGTTGATGCACTCACAACTTCTGATCAAAAGCAATCTGTCGATGCATACCGCGCAGCGACTGCTGCGATGCAGGATGAAGACCGTCGCGACGAAACCCGAATCAAGACTGGTGCCTTCACCGGATCTTTCGCCACCAACCCAATTAATGGTTCACGGATTCCTATTTGGATCGCCGACTATGTATTGATGGGCTACGGCACTGGCGCAATTATGGCTGTGCCCTCCGGCGACCAACGCGACTTTGATTTTGCTCGCAAATACGACTTACCGATCATTGCCACGCAGATGCCAACTGATGAATGGTTTACCTCCCGTGATATTGCAATTTCAGACGATTGCAGCACCTGGCCGCAAGCATTTGTTGGCGAAGGAACGTACATCAACTCCAAAAATGATTCATTAAATATCAATGGCATGCGCACGATTGAAGAAGCAACGCTGATGGCAAACACGTGGCTTGAAGCGAACAAGTGTGGTGCGAGCGCTGTCACCTACCGCTTACGTGATTGGTTGTTTTCACGTCAGCGCTATTGGGGCGAGCCGTTCCCAATTGTGTACGACGAAGACGATCAGCCAATTGCGGTTCCCATCAGTGCTTTGCCAATCAAGCTTCCGGAACTTGCCGACTTCAAACCTCAGGCACTGGATCCAAACGATCAAACTTCAGATCCAATCCCTCCACTTGCACGCGTGGGCGAATGGGTCAACGTCACTCTCGACTTGGGTGATGGACCACGGCAATACCGTCGCGAAGTAAACGTCATGCCGCAATGGGCCGGCTCATGTTGGTACGAGTTGCGATACCTTGACCCAACAAACTCTGAAGCATTCATCGACAAAGACGTCGAAAAATATTGGATGGGACCAAAACATGATGGTCACACTGGTGGTGTAGACCTCTATGTCGGTGGAGTCGAGCACGCAGTGTTGCATTTGCTCTACAGCCGCTTCTGGCACAAAGTGTTATTTGATCTTGGTCATGTCTCGAGCCTCGAACCTTTCCATCGCTTGTTCAATCAGGGTTACATTCAGGCATACGCCTATCGCGATGAACGCGGACAAACCGTTCCTGCCACTGAAGTCACCGAAACTGGTGCCGCTGGCAGTAATCAATACGAGTGGAACGGCGAAAAAGTAAAACGCGAATACGGCAAGATGGGTAAGAGCCTCAAAAATATCGTTACGCCTGATGAGATGTACGACGAGTTTGGAGCAGATACTTTCCGCCTCTATGAGATGTCAACTGGCCCGCTCGAAGCAAGCCGTCCTTGGAACACTCGCGATGTTGTGGGCATGCAACGCTTCTTGCAACGATTGTGGCGCAATATGGTCGACGAAGACACCGGCGATTTGCATGTGAGTGATGACGCTGCACCGCTTGCGTTGCAACGCGAACTACATAAAGCAATCCATGGTGTTGGCAATGATCTCGAACACCTGCGTTTCAATACCGCCATTTCCAAGTTGATCGAGCTCAACAACGCACTCACCATTTACGTCAATGAGGCAGGCTCTACGCCTCGCGAAGTTGCTGTCCAGATGACACAAATGCTCTCACCACTGTGTCCTCACATGGCCGAGGAGATCTGGCAGCGACTTGGCCGCACAGAGTCACTGACCTACATGCCGTTTCCAAAAGCCGATCCGCAGATGCTCGTGCACGACACCATCGAAATTCCA
>CAINTF010000108.1 GCA_903853285.1 uncultured Acidimicrobium sp.
AACTCCCGAACTTGTGCGTCGATACGGAGCGACAAAGAGGAAACATCCTCTCTCGAGCAGATTTTCGAGTGTTGAAGAAGCTATCCATGAAGAGCGATCGATCCTTGAAACAGTCAAAGGTGCTGCGGACCTGGTGATTGATACTTCGAGTCTCAATATTCACCAATTGAAATCTCAGATAGTCGAGTTGTTCGCACCGACTGGCGACAGAGATGTCATGCAGTTGTCGCTTGTGTCTTTCGGATTTAAACACGGCATTCCGTTGGATGTGGACATGGTGTGGGATGTGCGATTTCTCCCGAATCCACATTGGGAGGAGCACTTGCGTGAACTTTCTGGTCTTGATGACGCAGTCAAGTCATTCACGATTGATCAACCGTTGACTCAAGAATTCCTAGACAAATCTCAGAACATGCTGGAATTTTTGCTACCCGCTTACCAAGCCGAAGGGAAGAGTTACCTCACTGTCGCTATTGGCTGCACTGGTGGGAGGCACAGATCGGTTGCTGTGACGGAGGCCATTGGCTCTTGGTTAACTGCGAACGGTCTCAGGCCGCGTATTACCCACCGCGACATATTCAGATAAGCGGTAAGGCTCGCTCTATAAATCCGTGCGCTAATATCTTGCGCTATGGCACAGACACCTATACGAGTTGGAATTAATGGTTTTGGACGAATTGGACGCAACTTCTTTCGTGCAGTGAATGCAGCAAATGCTCCGATCGAAATCGTGGCGGTGAATGATCTTGGATCGATCAAGACAATGGCTCACCTTTTAAAGTACGACTCGGTGCTCGGAATTTTGCCGAATGAGATCGTTCCTGTCGAGGATGGTATTTCGGTAGATGGAAAAATCCTGAAGGTGTTGCAGTTTCGTGATCCAAAGGATTTGCCGTGGAAGGCTCTCGGGGTCGACGTTGTCATTGAGTCGACTGGCTTTTTCACAGACCGCGACAAGGCCGCAGCACATCTAGACGCTGGCGCGCCGTTGGTTATTGTGTCTGCACCATCTACTGGTGCTGATGCGACATTTGTGTATGGGGTTAACCATCAAGATTTTGATCGTTCCAAACACAAAGTTATTTCCAACGCAAGTTGCACAACCAACTGCTTCGTGCCGATGGTGAAGGTGCTCGATGATGCTTTTGGCATCGATCAAGGCTTGATGACCACAGTTCACGCTTATACCGGCGACCAGCAATTAGTGGATGGACCACATAGTGATTTGCGTCGTGCCCGTGGCGCTGCAATCAACATCACGCCAACTGGAACTGGGGCCGCGCGCGCGACTGCCTTAGTTCTGGAATCGATGAAGGGAAAATTGGACGGGACATCTTTGAGAGTTCCTGTACCAACGGGATCGATCACTGACTTTGTTGCAGTATTGAAGAAGGCGGCAACCAAGGATGAAATCAATGCGGCGTTTAAAAAGGCTGCGGCAGGTGAGTTGAAAGGTGTGCTCGAGTACACAGATGCGCCGATCGTTTCGAGCGATGTGGTGACTAATCCACACAGTTGTGTTTTTGACAGCGACCTGACCATGAGCATGGGCACTCTTGTGAAAGTGCTCGGTTGGTACGACAACGAGTGGGGCTATTCGAATCGCTTGGTCGATTTGACGCGCCACGTCGGTTCCTCAAAATAGTTCGTCGAACATGACAACTTTGCCTCGGCTTGAGGATCTGGGGGATGTTCGTGGAAAGCGTGTGCTCGTGCGCACGGACTTCAACGTTCCGATGTCTGGCCCCGATGATGCACGAGTCATAGTTGACGATTTTCGAATTAAGTCTGCACTTCCAACGATCAATTATTTGACAGAGCGCGGTGCAACAGTCGTTTGTGCAAGTCATTTAGGACGTCCGAAAGGCGCTCCAACAGCAAAGTATTCGATGGCTCCAGTCAGAGCACGTTTAGCCGAACTTGCGCCAGGTGTGGAACTGCTTGAAAATCTTCGCTTCAACTCGGGCGAGGAGTCCAACGATGCCCAATTCACTGCAGAGCTGGTTGCAGGTTTTGATCTGTATGTAGATGACGCCTTTGGTGCAACCCACCGAGCTCACGCATCCATAGTCGGTCCGCCAAAGACGTTGCCATCTGCAGCAGGAAGATTGCTTCAACGAGAGATTGAAGTACTCGGCGCATTGCGTGAGAAACCCAATAGACCGTTTGTTGCAGTACTCGGTGGCGCGAAAGTGAGTGACAAAATTGGTGTGATTGAGGCTCTGCAGGAGCGAGTAGACGCTTTCATTATTGGTGGCGGTATGTGCTTTACGTTTTTGGCTGCGAAGGGCTATCCGGTTGGTGATTCAATTTGTCAACCAGAGTTAATCGATGTTTGCAAGAAGCTATTAGACGGCAAAGTTCCAATTCATCTACCGGAAGACATCGTGGGTTTAGATGCTGATGGTGTCTATTCGACTTATGGAATTCGTTTGCCGAAGGGTGCGAAAGGTCTTGACATTGGACCTGGCTCAGCCGCAGCGTTCACTGACATCATCATGGACGCGCGTTCTGTTTTTTGGAATGGTCCGATGGGAATGTTTGAAGACTCCAGGTTTGAGAACGGAACCAAAACCATTGCCCAAGCAATGGCGGACACCAAAGCGTTTACCGTCGTGGGCGGTGGCGATTCTGCTGCTGCGCTCGCGCAATTCAAACTTGACGATGAAGTAGATCACGTTTCAACAGGTGGTGGTGCTTCACTCGAGTATCTAGAGTTAGGCGACCTTCCTGGTCTTGAAGCATTGCGAGGAGCACCACGTGTCAAATGAGTATGTTCGAAAACCACTGATCAGTGGAAATTGGAAAATGCATCACAACCATTTCGAAGCAATTCAGTGCCTGCAGAAACTTGCTTACCTGCTCACCAAAGATGATTATGCATCTTGTGATGTGAGCGTACATCCACCGTTTACTGATATCAGAAGCGTTCAGACCCTCATTGACGCAGACGAGCTAAAAGTTTCACTAGGCGCACAGCATTGCCATTGGGATGACAAAGGTGCATTCACTGGCGAGGTGAGCGCTGTGTTCTTGAGCAAACTTAATGTTGAATATGTGATCGTCGGACACAGTGAACGGCGCGAGTTGTTTGGTGAATCCGATGAAGATGTATCCAAGAAAATTTCAGCCATTCACAAAAATAAAATGACGCCAATAGTGTGTGTAGGGGAAACCCTCGCAGAACGTGAAGCTGGTCAAACGACACAGAAGGTAATGGGTCAGGTGCGTTCAGCACTTGAAGGAAGAACTTCAGACCAAGTTGCCGCAATGGTTATTGCGTACGAGCCCATTTGGGCCATTGGTACTGGACGCACGGCAACCTCTTCGGATGCTCAGGCTGTTATTGGCGCTATACGAGCCCAGGTATTGGAAATCAGTGGGCCAAAGGCGGCTGAGTCCGTTCGACTGCAATACGGTGGCAGCGTCAAGGCAGCCAACATTGCCGAATTGATGGCCCAGCCGGACATTGATGGGGCACTTGTGGGTGGGGCAAGCCTTGATCCAGCTGAATTTGCCCGAATAGTGCAATTTCGGCTTCATCGTTCATAGGCGTGCATCAAGCCTGATTCCTTCTTTCGGGAATGCCTTCTGTGGTGTTACCCTTGTCTCATTCGTGGGGGCGTCTTGCCCCTACATCAATGGGGGAACCCACCTAATTCGACGGGGAGGTCGATAGTGAAGAAAACCAACAAACTCAGCCTGCTGGCTGCCGGTTTTGCAACGTTGTCACTTGTAGTGGCAGCTTGTGGCGGTAGTTCATCAGGCGATTCAGCACCAGCTGCTGAATCGGCATATCCAACCATCGAACAGTGTGCAGACGTGTCGTATGACTACGCCGCACCAGCTGCGACTGGCAATGGAATGAAAATTACATACGACATTGCTCCTGAAGCAGTGTGGGAAGACGGTTCACCAATCACGGTTGCTGACTTTAAAGCAACTTTTGATGCATCGTTGAATACACCTGGCTCAATCTCGACATCTGGTTACGACCAGGTGACAGCTGTTGATGCAGGCACAAGCGACAAGCAAGTTGTCGTCACTTTGAAGTCCGTCTACGCACCATGGCGCGGATTGTTCGGTGGGTTGATCAAGGCCGCTTCAGTGAAGAACACTGCTGACGTCTCTGGCGACTTCGCTGAAATGCTTCCATTCTCTGGTCGTCCGTACAAGATGCAATCGTGGAGCAAGGACCAAGTTGTCTATGTTCCTAACGAAAACTATTGGGGTACAGACAAAGCTGTAACACCAAAGGTTGTCATGGTTCCAAAAGCCGACAGCGATACAGAAATTGCATCGATCAAGGCTGGCGAAGTTGACTTCGTATTCCCACAGTATTTTGGTGGGCTCGCTGACGCGATGAAGCAAGACAACATTGCAACATCAATTCAATACGGTGGAGACTATGAAGCGTTGTACTTCCAGTCGAAGTGCGGACCTTTCGCAAACCCAACGTTCCGTGCAGCATTCTCGAAGTCAATCGATCGTGAAGCATTGTTCCAGCAGATTTATATTCCAATCTCTGACAGTGCAACTCTCTTGCAGTGTGGTCCGATCACTCCGGGTCTCTATTGCAATGGTGATGAATTCACCAATAGTTTTGACCCAGAAGCTGGTGCAAAATTGTTGGAAGATGCAGGCTGGGAAAAAGATGCAAATGGTTTTTGGGCTGAGCCAGGTAAGACAGCACCAAAGATCCGCTGGATCATCAACACGGGCAACACCCGTCGCGAGAGCACACAGGCCTATTTGATTCCATTGCTGCAAGCAGCTGGTTTCGATGTGCGTGCAGATAACTGCGACGCAGCTTGTTACTTCCAGAAGCGTCTGCCAGCACTTGATTATGACTTGGCGATGTACATCTCCACAGCTCCACCAGACCCTGCGTACCTCACGAGCGCATTTGCTTGTGACCTGATTCCGACAACTGCTAATGAGAACATCGGTCAGAACAACAGCGGTTGGTGCAACGCAGAAGCTTCAGATCTGCTCCATGCAGCAGACATCGAAGTTGATGCAGCAGTACGTGCAGAGAAGATCAAGTCAGCACTCAAATTGATGGCTGCTGATTCAATCTTGTTGCCATTGTTCCAATTCCCTAAGGCTGGTTTCTGGCGCTCCGACAAGGTGGGCGGTCCAATCGACGGCGAGTTGAACAACTATCAAGCATTTAAGAACTTCGACCAGTGGACCGACGTTGATGGCGATGGACAAATCGTTATCGGTGCCGAGCAGTGGCCAGAGTGCTTGAACCCAATCACGGAGTGTGCAAACTCTTCATGGATGGTGTGGACAACAGCATTCCCAGTGAGCCCAGGTGCCTACACAACGACGAATGATGGTCAGTACGTAGTCACCAACTTGCTCACAGGCGAGGCAACCGTAGAGGTTCTCTAGTCTTAGCTAGTAAGTCATAAACGCATTTAGGGTGCGCGGACCAAGTCGGATAGATTTGGTCTGCGCACCTTTTGCGTTCAGGGCTTGGATATTTCGTTTTTAAGGGGAAAGAAGATGTTGAGGTTTGCACTCAGGAGAATGGTCTGGGCATTGCCCACCCTGCTCTTGGTTACATTTCTTGTGTACATCGCACTCCGTTTAGGCACGGATCCTCTGCAGAGTTATCTGCGCACAAACCCTCGTGCGAGTCGTGACAAGATCGAACAGTACAAGGCAGTGAATGGATTGTCATCCAATTATGTTCTTGGATACTTTCATTGGCTGAAGAATTTTGTCACGTTTAATTGGCCGCGAAGCATCAAGGGCAGTCGCGAAGTGTGGCCAGAGTTGAAAGATGCCCTTGTGAATACAATTCGTCTAGGTTCTCTTGCAACCTTCTTGGGCGTAGTAATCGGTCTGTTGGTGGGAATGTTTGCGGCCTTGAAGCCCGGAAGTCGTCGCGACGTGGCAGTCAACACTGGTGCGTTTTTAGGTATATCGATTCCGCCGTACATCACGGCAGTGCTCTTTCAGCTGGTGTTCTCGGTGTATTGGTCGAGGTGGTTCGGCCATACTCTTTTTCCGACCTCTGGTGTTTATCCCGCAGGTCACACAGGTTTCGATTTGGTGTTGATGCTGAAACACATGGCACTGCCGACAATGGTCGTCGCAATTCAGGTCGTTGCCGTTTATAGCCGATATATGAGGTCATCGTTACTCGATGTTTTGAATTCGGACTTTATGCGTACAGCACGTTCAAAGGGCATTAGCGAACGTCAAATTTTGTTTCGGCACGGTGTGCGTAATGCGTTGATTCCGGTGGTGACAATTGCAGC
>CAINTF010000109.1 GCA_903853285.1 uncultured Acidimicrobium sp.
ACTCGCTGGCGGTGCAACACCAACCAAGCAAATGTCATTGTAAAACCGATCACGCCAACCAGAAGTGTGGTCAACATCGATCCGTCCATCTTGATGTCGCCATCGCCACTCAACACACTTGCCTTCTGATGCAACGAGCGCCACATCAACACACTGAAATGCACAAGTGGAATCTCAAGAACCGCGAGCAGCGCAATCACTGCTGAGCGGCGCGCGCGCTGTTCGAGCGAACCGCCAAGACCGCGCACTGCCAAATAACCGATATACGTGACGAGCAGAAATGCTGTTGTTGTCAGTCGTGGATCCCACGCCCAGAAAGTGCCCCACGTGATGCGACCCCACAGACTTCCGCTCAACAACGTCATCGCCATAAAGATCACGCCGACTTCCGCAGATGCCCCGGCAACGCGATCAAAACCCATCGAATGTTTGCGACTGAGCAGCCAGCATGCCGACGCCACTGCCGTGACTATGAATGCAAGATAAGCAACCCAGGCAGTAGGTACGTGCACGTACATAATTCGCACTGCGTCACCCTGATTCACGTCTTTCGGAGTGACAATCAATCCGCCAATCACGACCCAAGCCATTGACACCAACGACATCGCGCCGACTAATCGAGTTGTTGGAGTTGCTACACGCGCATTAAAAGTTTGTGCTTCCATCGATGGCTACTCCTCTATTCCTCTATCAGCGATCCGAATGACAAAATTCCACCGAGCCCAAATACTGCGGCAAAGACGACAAGCACTCCAACCCATGGCCAGCCATCCGACACCGCTGCTCCTCCACTCGTAAACGCCGACTCAGTGGCGCGAGTTGCGCCAATAAGTACAGGTGCAACAACCGGAAGCATCAACAAAGGCAGCAATGTTTCTCGCCCTCGTGATCCGGCTGTCAAACCGCCATACAGCGTACCGACGAAGCTCAATCCCGCCGTTGCGCTCAATACACAAGTGACCAACAGCACTGTGCCATCGGCGTTCAATTGCACTCGATACAACACAACCGCTGCAACGAACAACATGATCTCGAGGGTGACGAGTTGCACCATCACTGCAAGAGCTTTGCCAACAAAGATCCCTGCCGGATCAAGACCTGCAACCCGTTGCGCTTCGAGCGCGCCATCTGCCGTGTCGACTGCAAACGACCGTTGAATGATGATGATTAAAGAAAACAGCGTGGCGAGCCAGACCAGACCACCAGCAACTCGTGTCAATACATCGTCGTTGTCGAGCGCAAATGCAAACATCACCATCACAAGTCCGGCAAATGGAAAAACCTGATTGATCACGACACGACTACGCAACTCAATACGCAAATCTTTCGCCGCGACAGCCCGCGCAACTCGACTGAGTGAATGTTGCGCGCTCACGACACAACCCGACCAGCAATTACTGAAACACTTCGTGTTGCAAGCCCTCGAGAGCGCTCAAGTTCGTGCGACGCAATCAACACTGTTGCCCCTGCAGAGCTTGCCTCGCGAATAATTGCATCAATTTCGTCACGTGCAGCTGCATCGAGCCCAGCATGCGGCTCATCGAGAAGCCACAGCTCTGCGCGACGAACAACCAAGCAAGCCAATGCGCAGCGACGTTTTTGACCCGCCGACAAGTGCATGACTTTTTGCTCTGCCAATCGCCCGTCGATGCCAAAGCGATGCAGCGTTGATGCGACTTCACCTTCTGACGCACCAACCATCTGCGCCCAAAACAAAACATTTTCACTAATGGTCAAATCCGCAAACAAACCGTTTGCGTGTCCAAGCAATCCAACTCGTTGGCGAACAGATTGGCGGTCGACGCACAGATCGACACCCAAGACACTTGCCTCACCGCGCACGATCGGCAACAGCCCGGCGCATGCGCGCAGCAATGTTGTCTTTCCTGCACCGTTTGGTCCCTGCAACAGAACAATCTCGCCGCGTTCCACCTCAATCGAAGCTTCAGCTAGTGCGGGAAACCCATTGAACACGACTACCGCATCACGAAAATCAACGACACTGCTCATGAACCGATAAACCTCGGCTTGCGCTTTTCGGCAAATGCGGTGCGACCCTCTCGCGCGTCTTCGGATAGCAGCGCCTTTTCTCGCGCTGCGTGCACCAACTCGTCGACATCTGGCAATCCTGCCGTCGATTCAAGTGCAAGCTTGTGTCCTGCAATCGTGAGCGGAGCAAGATGAGCAATTTCATCTGCCCACGCAAGTGCATCACTCAACGAGCCCAGGCGATGCACTGATCCAAAACCCGCTAATTGTGCTCCCGTATATGTAGTCGCCGTCAACAACATTGCGCGAGCAACGGGCCACGACAATTCGTGCACAATGCGCTCGACAGTCCAATGATTAACGACCAAACCAAGTTTTGCTGCTGGCACACCAATCACACTTGACGGTGTCGCGACTCGAACATCGCATGACACGAGCAATTGAGCGCCAGCGCCAAGCGCAGGGCCGTCAACTGCAGCCATTGTTACAAATGGCAGTTGAGTAAAACCCCGCAGCACCACTTGCAGTGCTTCATGAAACTCATCTTCATGCACTCCCGCCAAGTCGGCCCCAGCGCAAAACGCGGGCGCTGCTCCCGTCAGTACCAACACGCGTGCTGATCCTGCGAGCGCATCATGTTGCGCTTGACGCAATGCATGCAACGTCGCAACATCGACAGCATTGCGTTTGTCTGGACGATTAATCGTGACAACGGCTACTTGGTCGCGCCAGTCGAGCGAAACAGTGATGTCTTTATTCACCCGTGCGCCCTCTACCATAGGTTTGAGGCTATGACATCAACACCACAAACTCCTGATCCAGTTCGGCGCCGTCGCAGCCTTATTGCCGTATGGACAAAACGAGCCAATCGCTTTGGCTATCTCGCATTTGGCGTGTCAATTGTCGCAGTTGCAGTTGGGCTAATCGATACTTTTACACCCCTGATCGGCCGCCTTGCTACCGCTGGTCTCGTTATTGGTTCCATCCTGCTCGCACCGGCAATTGTTTTGGGATACGCAATTAAATCAGCCGAAAAAGAAGACAAACTAAACGGCATCTAGGTAACGAATAGGCGCACGGCGACAACGCGAGTACGGTAGTAGTGACATGTCAACGAGACTTCCCGCTCACGAACGCAAAGACCAGATTTTAGATGTCGCATTAAAGGTATTTGCTACTAAAGGGTTTCACGAATCGTCAATGAACGACATTGCCGACATGGCTGGTGTGACGAAGCCAGTTGTTTATCAACATTTTGAATCGAAGCGTGCATTATTTTTGGCGCTGATCGAAGATGCTGGCACACAAATGATCAACGAAATCACGAAAGCCACCGTCCAGGCAACAGGCGGCAGACTGCAAGCCGAACAAGGGACCATTGCATTCTTCCGTTGGGCATCTGCAGACCAAAACCGTTTCAAGTTTTTGTTCGACAGCGGCACACGAAATGATGCAGAGTTTGCGTCTGCTGTGCGTCGAGTAGTTGACAATTCGGCAAATGCAATCGCCCCACTCATCGCAATCGATCTAGATGCAGCACATTTGCGCACTCTTGCGCATGGAGTAATCGGTGCAACAGAAGGCGTCGTGCGACATTTGCTCGATAACAACATTGCATTCGATCCAGAAGTCATCGGTAAACAAGTTGCAGATCTCGTGTGGGCAGGCCTACGCGGTGTCGGACGTGAAACGTTAGGAGACTAAGTGGCAACCACAGGCGAACACCACCCAGCATTTGAAGAGTATTGCGAATGCATCTTTGAGTTGCGTGAAGACCATATTGATGTCATTCAGGCGCGCGTTGCAGATCGCCTTGGCGTCTCTCGCCCATCTGTCTCCGAAATGATCAAGCGCATGGAAACCGAAGGCTTGATCGTCATTCGTGGAGCAAAGATTTCGCTCACCGCAGATGGAGATGTACTTGCAGAGCAAGTAGTTCGTCGCCACCGAATCGCCGAAAGATTTCTTACCGACGTCCTTGGGCTCTCGTGGGCAAATGCACACCACGAGGCCGGCAAGTGGGAACACATCATGAACCAAGACGTAGAGAGTGCTATGAATCGAGTTCTACATAATCCAACTACTTGCCCACATGGCAACCCAATACCTGGGTCTTCATACCGACAAGAGCGTCTCTCGAAACTCAGCGATGTAGTCGAAGGAAAGTTGTTTACTGTTAACCGCATTCCCGAGGAACTTGAGTTCGCACCCGGCATTCTTGAAATTCTTGAACAGGCCAACCTCAAGCCCGGCCATAGCGGCACAATCGTGACCTCGAACAAAGATGGATCACGTATCGTGCGTGTCGACAACAACGACGTGGCACTGGACGAATTTACAAGCTCACGAATTCTCGTACTTGCGTAAAACCTTGCGAAGTATGCGCAAAAAGAAATTTCTTAAAATTCGCACATCTGTCGTGTTTGGTGCACTCATAATTGCTAGTTCTGGCTGTGCAACAACGATCAACCTTGCTGCGCCCACCACTCTCGTTCAGCCAGCCGTCACCACTTTGCCAACAGGCACGACCGCCGAGCTGTTTGGTCAGATGAAATCCACTCTCTCTGAGCTTTCACATGCCATCACCAATGAAGATAAACCTCGAGCAAAAACAACCCTTGCAACTGTGCTCAATATTTGGGGAGCATTACAGCCACAAATTGTGGCCGATGGCGGCGAGACAGTTGATCAAACGGTCGAAGACATGCAGCGCATTATTGATCTTGCGTCTAGTTCTGTACTGCGCACACGGCCAGCAGATGCCGACAAGGCATTGAGATTTCTTGATTTAGTAATTCAGTCGCAGCACTAATTAGCCCTGCATCGATGCGGGCAACGGCTCGCTATGCACGATGGTTAAACGTTGTGTCGAACGCGTAAGCGCAACATACAGCGCTCGCAGACCGTGCACCTGGCTTGCAACTATGCGCGCGGGCTCAACCACGAGCACTCCATCTAATTCGAGACCTTTGACAACACTCACTGGCACAACCGTGAGACGCGAGTCGAGCGCAGTTGTGTTTGCTCGCCCGTGAGCCACACCAGCATCGGTGAGTGCGCTGTCAACAGAATCGGTCATGTCATCTGGGCAAACGATTGCAACATTGCCCTCTCCGACATTTGTCAACAAAATCTTTGCTTGCTCGATTACAACATTCAGCAAGTCGGTGCTGTTCTTTACCACAACAATGTCTGGACCAAAATCGCCTTCGCGTACGGATTTCGGGGCGCGCAATGACGGAGCTGCTTCAAGCATCACTTTGTCTGCCAGCGACATGATCTGAGCAGGAATTCGATAGCCGACGGTAAGACCAATTACTTCTTGCTCACGCTTCGTTGGCAAGTATTGCAACAAGTCCGACCAATCATTTGGCGCAAATGGGCCTGTTGCCTGCGCCAAGTCACCGACAACAGTCATTGCCCCACTGAGTGACCTGCGTGAAGCCATGCGCAACTGCATTGGTGTGAGGTCTTGCACTTCGTCAATCACGATGTGCCCAAACACTCGTACTTCATCGGTCTCGTCAATCTTGCCGTTCTTGCGTGGACGTGGGCCCAACAACGCAAGTGCTTCGTCGAGCAAAGCAACATCGCTATCGCTCCACAGCACTTCGGCCACCGAGTTGCTACGTGTGCGCACCAGACATTCATATTCTTCCGCAGAAAATTCGTCTTTCGCAGCGGACTTCACAAGCGCTGCAGATCCAAATAGGTCGTGTAGTAATTCCGCCGGCACAAGCATCGGCCACATTCGTGCCAAAGTTGCACGAAATTCCGGAATGTCACGCAGCGAAACGCGCAAGGTATCGACATCGGCATCTGGGTTACGGCTCGACGCAATCATTGCCGAGATCACTTCGGTCTCGACCCAACGATGCGCTGCATTGTGTCGTCGGAAGCGTCGTCGTGCATCGCGCACTATGCGCGCAGACTCTGCAGCTCGCAGGCGCATGTAGCCCGCACCGTATGGAATTTCCACATCATCGCGTACGGGCCGTTGGCGATCTTGAACTGCTTTTGCAATTACCTTCGCCATTCGAATGTCACCTTTGACACGCTTTGCAGCGTTGGTATCGATCACGCCTATGCGATGACCTGGCACCAAGTCGGCCAACACAACTTGTTCAACTCCGGCTTCGCCTAATGAAGGCAAGACCTGCTCGATATAACGCAAGAACACGCGGTTCGGACCAATGACCAACACGCCCTGGTCTTCGAGAGGAAAACGAAATGTGTACAACAAGTACGCAGCACGGTGCAGCGCCACAACTGTTTTGCCGGTGCCCGGGCCGCCTTGCACAACAAGCACGCCGTTGTGACCAGAACGAATGATCTGATCTTGTTCGGCTTGAATTGTTGCAACAATGTCACCAAGCTGACCAGTGCGTCCGCGTGCAAGTGCTGTCAACAATGTTGAGTAACCACGCAAACCAGTTGCGGTTTGCTCAACGCCTGATGCAACTCCTCCACCTAGTCCTTCATCGTGACCGACTCCCAGATGTCCTTCACCAAACAACTCATCTTCGATGCCCAACAATTTTTGACCGTTGACTGCAAAATGTCGGCGGCGCGCAAGACCCATCGACTCGCGACCGGTTGCGCGATAAAAGGGTTCAGAAACAGGAGCGCGCCAATCGACAACTACTGGCTCCCGATGTTCATCGGCTACAGCAAGCCTGCCGATATGAAAACTTTCAATTTCGCCCACAGATTCACCAAAGCGATCGATGCGTCCGAATACAAGCGCCGCATCGCCTAGATCCAACTGGGTGAGGCGCAGCACCAATTGTTCGTCAAAAGCGTTGCGCTCGTAGCGGGCCTGGAAAGTGCCACCCGTGTCGGCTTCATTGAGGGTTCTGATGCGCCAAGCGTCGGTGCGGCTGCGCTCAAGGCACTCATATGCCCTATCAATATGGGCCTGTTCGGCCGCGAGGTCTGGGTGATGTTGGCTCATTTTGGGGTCTAACAATTCTACCGTCTGTTTTTGTGAGCACGATCTGCCTACCGCACATATGGGATGTCAATATCCACATTCGGGTACGAACGAAGGATCCGCATGTTTGCAAAAAAATGGTTGCTTACCCCTCTGCTACTTGGGTTGTGTGCCTGCGTTACGCAAGGTGGTGCACTCCAACTCGACAACGGCAAGGTGGTGTTATCTCCAATGGGAGAAATGAGTGTGGTACTTGACTCAGTTCCCACAACACCGAATGTGAGCATTGACACGCCACTTGACATAGTCGAGCAACTACGTAGAGATTTCACAGCGGACGACAACTATTACCACGAGTGCATGGTTGCACCGAAGAATTGCGATGTCACACGAATCTCTGCGCCAAATTCTCCACAGCGCGCAGATCTCGTTAAGCGCGTGCATGATTATTCGGTTGCCAACATTCATGCCCGCACAGGTTCAGGTGTTGCACTCGTGCGCATTGACTCGCTCAACATCATTGATGCTTTTAACGCGATGGTCAATACATGTAGTTACAACTCAATAGTCATGGTTGATGGTGGTGCAACCGAAAGCCCACTGGACGACATCATTTTTAACGATGCTGTTGCTTCATATTTGTCGACTTGGATGATGACAATTGACCACGGAGTTTGGAAAATAACTTCGTGGACGTCAAGCATGACCAAATTCAATGTTGATCAATGTGGATTCACAAAGTGATGCATTCAATTGCACGACCCAACTTGAGACTTATTTTTGCAGTTGTTGTCGTAACAACTCTCTTGAGCGGCGTCAGTTCGGTCGCAGTGCATGCAACTCAAACTCCGCACATTGACGGATCAGCAAATAACGGCTCAACAATTGATGTCAGCGGCTCTGCGCGCGGCGATCAAATCATTGCGGGCGTCCAATATGGTGCGCCGCCAGCAGGTGGTGGTGGCGCAGACCCCGAATGCGAATGGTCAGAGTCGCTACCCCGCGATGCAAGCGCAACCGGACCAGGCACTGCCGTAACAAAACAAATCGGTTCCACCAGTTACAGGTTGTTTGACTACACGTGCCCAGCTCGGGATCCAATGACCACGTATCACTGGCTTCCGCAAATGTCATCAGGTCAACTCGCAGAACATGCCGCGTCCATTGTGTACGACAATCTTCCTGCGATGTGGGGCAACTTTGCTCCACCAGCACGCCACGGATTTGTTGATGTGGGGACATGGATTTGGGTCAACCCTTTGTTATGGATTCCCGTTGCGGTCACCGCATCCATCATCACTCCAGCAGGGATTATTTCGGTCACCACAAAAGCGACACCAAAGAAACTTATTTTTAATCCAGGTGATGGCGACTTGGGTTCTGGCCCACTGACATGCGGCAACCCTGGAATGATCTGGATGTCGCAATTTGGAGACTTCATGCCTTCATCGTGCATGTACACCTACCGTCACTCCTCGTCGACTCAAGCAAGTGGATTATTTGAAGCTGATGTTGCGGTGCAATGGCATGTCACATGGTCTACAAATTTGGGGGCGAGCGGAACAATTGGCGAACTTACGTTGCACACATCACATCAGATGAACATTCGTGAAGTGCAAGCCCTGATTAGTCACTAGGCGTTGCAATTACGCCAAGCGTTGCATGCAGCGCAGCAATCAGGTCTGTAGCACCAACCTCGATATCCAAACCCCTGCGTCCGCCGCTTACAAAAATCGTTGTGTGCAACACAGCACTCTCATCAATGACAGTTGGCAATATTCGCTTCTGACCAAATGGGCTGATGCCACCAACGACATAACCAGTGATGCGCGATGCATCTTTGGCTGCAACCATCTCACACCGCTTTGCGCGCAGCACTTGTGCAAGAGCTTTGAGCGAAAGCTGCGTATTGACTGGCACGATCGCAACGACAGGTCCATTCTCCGACTGTGCGAGAAGAGTTTTATAGACCCGATCCTCTTCCACGCCAAGGGCACGAGCCGCTGCCCTGCCGTAACCAATGTCGTCCGTGGTGGCTGCGTCGTGGTCAAACGTGTGCGCTACATAGTCAATGCCAAGTTGTTCGAGGGTGACGAGGGCTGGAGTGGCTGCCTTCATGGGCACATCATACGAAACAAGAAACGAAACAAGAAATAAAACAAGAGCCAAAAAACGTAGTAACGAGGGTCTACACCTGACACACTGAAGGGTCGCTACAACAGCGCGGAAAAGGAACGTCCCATGCCCGTCAGTAACTCCCGAGACACCATTTTGATTGAGCGCCGTTATGCGGCAGTTTTCAGCACATTGTCCGATGATTCGATAGTCAAACTCGCCGTAGCAGTTGAAGAAAAACTGCGCGATGCCCTCGCCAAGGTTCTCGCACTTCCAGCAGGTGCGTTTACCGAGACGGCCACACTCGCGCCAAAGATTCGCGAAGCAATGAAAGAGCGTCGCTCGTACCTTGACACCGGCGTGCTGTTTGGTGAAGGTGCCACAGAGCGAGCAATCGAATTGCTCGGCGATCAGTCAGACGACCCAAGCTTGGAAGATCTGCAACTAGTGATCCCAGCACTTGTTGAAACTTTTGGTCTTGATGCTGTGCGCCTTATGGCGGTTCAGTACTCAGTTTCACTTGGCGGTTTCCGCAAACTTGTTTTAACTGATGATCGATTCAAAATTCCAAGCGCACCAGCAACTACCACTCGCGGAGCAACCGGAGACTCAACTGTCGACGCAGCAGCACAAGACGAAAAGCGTCGTGCACGTGCAGAACGTAAAGAAAAAGATCGTCTCGACAGAGCAAAGGCCGAAGCTCAGCGACGCGCCGCATACGGTCGCATCTAACTCAGCGCACACAACCAATTATGTCGCTCAAGTTTGCGTCGATTCAAGGTCGGGCGCATTTTGTTGTTGGGTCATCAACCGAGTTTCGAGTTGTAGATGTTGAGCACTCCAGCAACGGCTCTCTGCCAAGCGATGTCATGTCGTGCTACTCGGTCTGGCAATCGCTTCGTGAGCATGCCAAAACGATTTCCGAGTCAGATGGTGTTGCATGTTCACTCGAGCAACTCGATTGTCCCGTGCCGCAGCCTCGACAATTGTTTGCTGTAGGTCTGAACTACAAAAAGCATGCCGAAGAAATGGGCAGCCCAATCCCATCTTCCCCACTCACATTTGCCAAGTTTCAAAGTTCGATCAACACACCCTCTGGTGATGTTCAACTCGTTGGCACAACATGCGACTACGAATCGGAACTCGTTGTCGTAATCGGTACTGGCGGCATCAATATCGCTCGGGCAGATGCATGGCAACACATTGCAGGTATTACTGCAGGTCAAGACATTTCTGACCGCACTCTGCAATACAGCGGCGTACCGCCACAATTCAGTCTTGGCAAGAGTCGCACCGGTTTCACACCG
>CAINTF010000110.1 GCA_903853285.1 uncultured Acidimicrobium sp.
AACATTGAGCGCAGTAATCGCCGACGTATTGAGCGTGCGCTCGAAGTATGTATCGGCAGTGGCAAACCATTTAGTGACAATGCTCCAGGTACTGGCGCATACCCCGACAACGGTGTGGTGCAAATTGGTTTGCTCTGGCCACGCGAAGTGTTGGTGAAGCGTGTTGAGTCGCGAGTGAAAGCGATGTTGCAACGAGGTTTCTTGGAAGAGGTTGCACAATTACGCAAAGACGGCGCAATGTCACAGACTGCTCGTCAGGCACTTGGCTACGCAGAACTCAACCGTCACCTTGATGGAAGATGCACGCTCGATCAGGCAATAGGTGACATTGTTATCCATACGCGCCAATTTGCTGTGCGCCAAGAACGCTGGTTTCGCCGTGATCCCCGCATTCGTTGGGTACACATTGAGAAAGATCCGGTGTCTGAAATTGCTCCCATCTTGGCCGAGCACTTGCGCTAGAACGTAGTGAGCATGTCGGGTCAAATCTCCAAAATTCAACTGTCAGTCACCAAACACAATGGATTGGGAAATGACTTTTTAGTGCTCGATCGGCGCCAAGTAGATGCACTCAGTGATGCTCAAGTCGCAGAAATTGAGTGGCCAAACATTGCCCGCGAATGGTGTAACCGAAAGACTGGTGTTGGTGCTGACGGTTTGTTGTTGCTTGGACGGGTCGATACCAACACGCTGACGATGCGCTTGTATAACTCTGATGGTTCGCTTGCAGAGATGAGTGGCAACGGCATTCGCTGCTTGGCACAGGCTGCGTTCATGGCAGACAAATTGACCACAGAAGTTGCATACACGGTGATGACCGATGCAGGTGAGCGACGTGTTGTAGTGACGCCACAAAAGAATGACCCTCTAACGGTCGACGCGAGCGTAGACATGGGTCCAATCGGCTCACTTGTTGAGCCAACGGGTTGGGCGAGTCTTGAATGCGACCCGATGCGACCTGTCATGCATATCTCGGTTGGTAATCCGCACTCGGTTGTCGGTGTGGAAGATGTTGCGGTTGTCCCACTCAAAGAGTTGGGTGAGAAGGTTCCTCAAATCAATTTGGAAATTATTGAGCCTGGCCCAGAAGTGAACGCCATCACGATGCGCGTGCATGAGCGAGGTGCTGGCATTACCCAAGCATGTGGCACGGGCGCATGTGCGAGTGCGTGGGCTGCAGTGCAGTGGGGTCTTGTGCCTAAGAGCGCGAGCGAAGTGATTGTGCACATGGATGGTGGAGATGTGAAGGTGAGTGTCAATCAACCCAAAGCGGGCAGTGTGACCCTCATTGGTCCTGCGCAATATATGTCGAAACATGCAGTTGAGATCTCATTGTGAGTAACCCGTACCAGCAGGCGCTCGGGCGCACGCTGATTGATCGCACAATTCGTGAACGCATTGTTTTGGTGGGGGTCATTTTTGATGGTCACGATGAAAATGAAACCGAAGAGAGCCTCGATGAATTGGCTCAACTGATTGATACCGCCGGTGCGGTGGAAGTTGCGCGCATGACGCAGCGTCGTGATTCACCAGACTCCACATTTTTCATTGGCAAGGGCAAAGCACAAGAACTCAAAGAACTCTGTTTGGCAGTCGACTCCGACACCGTGGTGTTTGATAACGAGCTCACGCCTGGCCAGCAGTACAACCTCGAAAAATTGTTGGGTCGCACCGCTATCGACCGCACCGCAGTAATTCTTGACATCTTCGCGCAAAATGCACACACACTTGAAGGCAAAGCCCAAGTTGAGTTGGCGCTATTGCGTTACAAGCTTCCTAGGTTGCGTCGCGGTATTTCTGAGGCCATGTCGCAGCAGGGTGCAGGTATCGGATCTCGTGGTCCTGGTGAAACAAAACTCGAAGTCGATCGACGCCGTATTCAAGACAAGATCGCAAAACTTTCCCGAGATTTGGTCGACCTTGCTAATAATCGCCGCGAGCAGGCAAAGGGTC
>CAINTF010000111.1 GCA_903853285.1 uncultured Acidimicrobium sp.
CTGAAGGAGGCTTCGTCGAGATTAGCTACAGCAAAGATCAAGCAATCTTCTCGAATCAAGCACACAACTAGACCTCAACAAGCCGAGCACCCAGTCGCCAGTGACCCAGATCTCAAATTTCGGATCATTGCAGCTGAATCCGCTGAGCGGATAGATCGAGAACTGGAGCAACTTGAAAAACGTGTTTCCAACAGTACGCAGTCGGTCAGTAACAAATTTGACGAGTTGGTGAAGCTACTCACCGAGTGGGGATTCGTTGATGAGTGGTCATTAACGCAACGGGGTCAAATGCTCTCTCATATCTTCCACGAATCCGATTTGTTGATCGCCAACTGTGTATCTGAAGGCATCTTTGAAGGTCTCAGCGCTCCAAACATGGCCGCTTTGGCAAGCATCTTCGTGTTTCAGGCTCGTGGTGGCGAGGAATCGATAGCGACACATTTTCCAAACCATGAACTCAAGACGCGATGGAGAAGTGCGGCAAAGTTGAGCCAGAGACTTGCCATCGCCGAAACAAACCACGGACTTGTGGTTCATCGTGGACCAGAAGCTGGCTTCATGGGCGCCGCCCTCGACTGGGCGAGTGGCACACCACTAGTTGATGTTCTAGAAGAAGACGAACTCACAGCGGGTGATTTCGTACGAACTATCAAGCAACTCATTGATTTGCTTCGACAATTATCAATTGTGTTGTATGAGGAAGAGGATCGGAATGCTGCAAGCGCCGCCGCCGAAATGTGCTTTCGTGGGGTTGTTGCGGCTTCTAGTTCGGTTGGACGAATTGCGTCATGACGATACGCAAGCTCGGCCCGTATGGAGTTCCAGTGCCTCGGCCAACCAAATTGATTGTCTTGCACAGTGACTCTGAAATTGCACAGCAATTCAAGTCCGGAACACTCTCCGAGCCATGCACAGTAACTAAGGGCAGTATTGCCCAATCTCTCGGTATAGACGGTCAGCATTCCTACAAAGATTCAAACTCTGTACTTCCAATGACACTTGTTCAGATTGACTTGTTACAGATCGAATACCGAACGGAATTCTCGAAAGATTCTGTTATTCGCACGTACGTTGCAGGATCGCTATCCCTCCAACATCACACTCCATTTTCCACCTTTTTAATACTTTCCAATAGTGGCATCTTGCGTGACAGGGACGTATTGCCCCGAGCACACCCAAATGACGGATTCGCAGATGTGCTCGAGATAGATGCAGCGATAAACATGAGGCAACGTGCTCTTGCATGGCATCGATCGAAAACCGGCTCACATCTTCCGCATCCACAATGTAAGGCCAGCCGCTCAGTTGAATACCAATGGTCTGGTCGTTCTTCAAACATGATCGCTGACGGTGTCACACATAAAGGCGTGGTGTGGCTCAATTGCAAGGTGCTGCCCGATGCGATGAGTATCTACTTCTAAGCCTTAATCCCATTCCACACCACACAGAACTTCTAGGATTAGCCGTCGTGACCGTCTATATCCCCGAAGTATTTACCGATGCCGAAGCCGAGATTTTGGTTCGTTATTTCACCAACTTGGATGGCCCAGTTTTTGCTTTGGTTAATTTGCCCGAGGTTGTCAAGGGCGCGTTATTCGCTCGCTATAGCCGCAGTCCAAAAAGTCTGCGTCGATTGTTCCTTGATGAGTTCGTCAGTGATCTCGATCTCACCGGAGATCAAGGGGTTGATGCGAGAGCGGGCCTGTCACATGCCGAGGGTTTGTATGAAAAGATTTTTGTTGAATACGGTGATGATTCAGTTGCACAACTAGGTGGGGTGCACCTGGCTTGCGAGCAAGCGTCCAATCTCTTGACGAAAATTCTTGAGTGGGGCCGCTTGATGAGCTACTTGGAGCAGAGTACGCGCTACATCAACTACGACAATCGGCTTGGTGGCCGTTACCGCTATTTCAGAGATCCTGAAGTTCTCAACGGTCCGTTTGGCACCCGATATGTCGGAGACATGGACCGCATGTTTGACACGTACAGCAGTTTGGTCACTTCGGTTACGGATCACGTGCGTGCAACTATCCCGCGCTCGATTAACGATTCCGATTTTGTCTACCGACAAGCCACACGTGCAAAAGCGTTGGATGCAGTGCGAGGAATTCTTCCTGCCTCAGCGCTTTCAAACGTAGGCGTTTACGGTACGGGTCAGTCATATGAATCGATGCTTCTTCGAATGCGTTCGCATCCATTGCCAGAGGCACGCCATTACGCAGACCTGATGCTGGTTGAACTTCGAAAAGTTATACCAAGTTTCTTGCGTCGTGTTGATGTACCTGAGCGTGGCGGCCGATGGAGTGCGTACCTCGGTGATAACCGTGAAAATACAAATCAGTTGGTCGACGATATGTTCGGCGCACTTGAACCCGATCCAGTACCTGAAGTTGTGTTGGTTGATTTTGATCCGGACGGTGAGAATAAACTTCTCGCCGCAATTTGCTATTCACACTCACATTTGCCCGAGTCGCAGTTACTAAAACGGGTTGAAAATCTTGACCAAGCGGAGAAGGTGAAACTTATCTCCGCATATGTTGGAGATCGGGAGAACCGTCGACATAGGCCCGGAAGAGCATTCGAACGCACCGATTACCGCTTTGATGTGCTTGGAGACTACGGAGCGTTTCGCGACCTCCAGCGCCACCGTCTACTCACCATCGAATGGCAAAGACTGACTCCACACCACGGCTTTGTCATGCCAGAGCTCGTAGCCGAAGCAGGAGTGGGTGAGCAGTTCGAAGAGGCTATGGCTCGCTCAAGTGCCCTCTATGACTCGTTATTGCCCGACTATCCAGAGCAGGCGCCATACGCGGTTTCCATGGCTTACAGGCTTCGCTATTCGATGCAATTTAACGCTCGAGAAGCAATGCACATGCTGGAATTGCGATCAGCACCCCAGGGACACCCCGCATATCGCCGAGTTGCTCTTGAAATGCACCGTCTGATTGCCCAGCAGGCCGGACACACGGCAATAGCCGCAGCCATGTCGCATATGACCATGGTCGCTCCTGATCTTGAAAGGCTCGATTCTGAGCGTAAATCTGAGTCGAGGAGACAAAAGACCTAATTCGTTGTTTTTGTAGTGAATTGGGCTATTGTTCGCGCGACAAGTGAAAGGGATATTGAATGTCAGACGACGAAATCATTGATGCAGAAGACCTAGATCCAGCGATGCTGATCGAGGTAGATCCAGATGCCGAAGTACTTGATGCCGACGCAATTGGCCTCGAGGGAGACGAAGACGCATTCGGACTTGCTGACGACCTCGCTGACGATCTTGCTGTCATTGATGAGTCTGAAGACCCTGATGCAATTCCTCTCCCTACTGACGCTGTTGCCAAGAAGGGCAGCGATGACGACGATGACGATGACGATCTTCGCACCGAAGACGATGTTGAAGCCGATCTTGATTCGATCCTGAAAGAGAAGCTCACAGCAGCAGATGACACACCTCTCGATGACGAAGAAGAAGATGGTGTGGTCATCGATGACAAAACGGACGGCATGGAGCGACTACAGCCACGTCGACCAGACGAACGGCAATGTACCCAGTGTTTCTTGCTCGTTCGCAATAGTGCACCTGGTTGCCCTGTCGAGGATGATGCATGTCCATTGTTCAAATAATTAAGAGAGTTGCAAGTATTGGTCGCGACGTTGCGCGCGACGCGGTAGAGCACAATTCTGAATTTATTGAGCAAGTTGCCAAGA
>CAINTF010000112.1 GCA_903853285.1 uncultured Acidimicrobium sp.
AGTACATCGGCGAGTGTTGCGCCTTCTACTTGCACAGTTGATACTCCGCCAGAAAGTGGGCGCAGGGTGGTGGGGATTCGCACGGTAACAGTCATGTCTTAAACGCTATCCGTACGAGACGAGATTGGGATCAGACCGAACGCCAAGAAACATATGCAGCAAGGGCTATTAATTCGTCGCGAGCCACATCAGTTATTGGGGCTTGTTGAATTGCCGCAATTGCTTCGTCGGTCTTATTCGAAATCTCGGCCTCAAGCTGATCCAGTGCGCCGGTCTCACGGATTACTCGTTGAACATCCGTCACTTGAGAATCGGTCAGCCTTGTATGTCCAACAAATTGCAGCACCTGCAATTGAGAAGCGTTGGCGTGTTCGGTAGCAATGGCCATCAGGGGAGTCGGTTTACCTTCACGCAAATCGTCACCAACGGGTTTGCCCGTGGTTGCTGTATCGCCAAATGCACCGAGTACATCGTCGCGCATTTGAAATGCGTCGCCGAGGGGGAGACCATACGCCGAAAATGCCGTCATCAATTCGGTTGCCCGATCGGGGTTTGCAAGCACTGCGCCCAGATGAAGTGGCCGTTCAATCGTGTATTTCGCACTCTTATATCTACACACGCGTTCTGCTTTTGCACGGCTTCGTTCGCTTGTTGCCGACCCAAGCATGTCGAGGTATTGACCGACATTGAGCTCGATGCGCATTTCATTCCACACTTGCCATGCGGCATGCGGTTCGCCTTGTAATAACTGATCGGCATACACATGCACCAAGTCACCAACCAAAATGGCAACGCCTTCACCGAAACGTCGCGACTCGCCCGCCCATTCACTGGCTGCGTGTTGCTGCGTAAATTTGGTGTGAGTTGTTGGTTCGCCGCGACGAGTTGCAGACCCGTCCATTACATCGTCATGAAACAGTGCGCATGCGTGTAATAGCTCGAGTGCAGCGCCGGCATCAACAACGCGTTGGTCTGTGGGATCGCCACCAGCACCTACAAAACCCCATGTGCAAAATGCTGGACGAAGCCGTTTGCCTCCGGTGAGCACAAGTCGGCTGATCTCGGCCAGTGGGGGACCAAGGTCTTCATCAATCTCTGTCCAACGCGCATGTTCCAAGTCGAGCAATGTACGCAGCCTCGCATCAACTCGCGCAGCAATGTGCGCAAGTGACTGTGGGGTCTTTGGTGCAATCATTGCAATAACTCTTTACCTAGTCAGCTTCAAGCTGCGAGACAACTTCTTCAATACGCAGTTTTGCTTTCCCAATTCGTTCACGGCACAACTCAATCAATTGCGATGCACGTTGCACATGTTCAGCAAGTTCGTCCACGTCAACATCATCGCTCTCAAGTTCGGCCAAGATTGATTCGAGTTCTTCAATCGCTTCTGCGTAGCCAGTGTTTGCGTCGAGCGTGCTCGCCTTTGCTGCACTTGCCACAGGCTTTTTTGTTGATGCCACTATTTTCCTTCTTTCTCAATCGATTCGATAGCGCTCATTGCAGACCCATCCGCAAATGAAGTA
>CAINTF010000113.1 GCA_903853285.1 uncultured Acidimicrobium sp.
CGAGATCATTGCTGAGATTTTTGCCGAGTAGCTCGTTATTTGGCATTGTCTACCGGCTTCATGGAATACACCACATAGCTTTTGCCAAGAACAGGGGCAAGCACTTGCTCGGCTACCTGGGTTACTTTTGGTTTGGAGATGATGTCCCATTCCAAAAACTTTTTGTAGGCGTTGACCATGCGGTTGTCTTCGCGTGCAGGACCAACAGCACAGCGCAACCACCAATATGGTGAGTGCAATCCGTGGGCTCGATGCTGACCAACAACGCGCAAGCCTGCTGCGCGCAACTTCGCCTTGAGTTCAGTGCCGCTGTAAATGCGCACGTGTCCACCGACCACAAAAGGTGCGTGGTATTCATCCGACAACATCCAGTTGATCTTTTCGGGAAACCATGACGGAACGGTGGCGCCAAGTGTGCCGCCGGGCTTGAGTACCCGAGCAAGTTCGCTCAGTGCGGCTACGTCATTTTGAATATGCTCAAGCACTTCGGAAGTCACAATGCAATCAAACGAATTGTCAGCAAATGGCAAGCAAGTGGCATCGCCACGCAACACACCCACAAGGTTTTCGGCTTTGATCTCACCGGCTTCGTACATGGCGCTAAATGTGGCGCGCATGGCAACCACTTCGTCTTGGGCGTAGTCGAGTGCAACAACTTGCGCACCGAGGCGTGCAGCCTCAAATGCATGTCGACCAAAACCTGCTCCAGCATCGAGAAACAATGTGCCAGGTCCTATGGACAGTTCGCTAAAACGCACGGTCAACATTGGTTATTTGCTATCCCTTTGTTGAAGTTTTTTGACGTTATGTGGCATCGAAAGAACTTCTTTGTATTGATCAACTGTGAGTGCCGCACAATGGCGCCAGCTCCAGCGCTCGACAACTCGGGCTCTGCCGGCTGCACCGATGCGATCTCGCAACTCTTTGCTGTCAAGTCCACGACGAATGGCTGCGGCCAACGCATCCGCGTCACCCGCTGGGCACGACAACACCGTGTCGTTGTCGACACCAGTGACTTCGGGGAGTGCACCACCTGTAGTTGCAACCAAGCATGTGCCTGTCGCCATCGCTTCGATCGCAGGAAGACTAAAACCCTCGTACAAACTTGGCACTACAGCAAGTTCGGCTTCTGCATACAACTCAACAATGCGTTCGTCAGTCACTCCAGAAACGTGCGTGATGCAATCTTCGAGACCAAGCGAACGAATGAGATCGGCGTTTGCACCTTCGCGGGGTTTGCCAATAATCGTCAGGTGCACTTCGCGCTCGGTGCGCAATTTTGCCAAAGCCTCAAGCAAATATGAAAGACCTTTGAGGGCCACGTCGGCAGATGCGGTGGTGATCATGTGTCCAGGCTTGCGTTGCACTGAAGGTTTTGGGGAGAACAGCTCGTGATCAACACCAACTGGGACGAGCCGCATGCGATCGAGCGACACTTTCATGTCGGTATGAATGTCGTCGATCGAGTTCTTGCTGACTACAACAACGCGTGGCATCTTGCTCGCAACTTTTCCTTGCATCTCAACAAACGAATACCAGCGACCAATGGCTTTGCGCTTCCACCAAGTTGGTGTGTGTTCCATCTCGAGCTTGCGATCCTTGGTGATGGGGTGGTGCAGGGTCACGATTGTTGGAATGATTTTTTCAATCTTGAGGATGCCGTATCCGAGGCATTGATTGTCGTGCACAATGTCAAAATCGTTCACACGTGTTTTAAGAGCGCGATGTGCTCGAATACTG
Source organism: uncultured Acidimicrobium sp. (assembly GCA_903853285.1). Taxonomy (GTDB): domain Bacteria; phylum Actinomycetota; class Acidimicrobiia; order Acidimicrobiales; family Ilumatobacteraceae; genus UBA3006. Next base: position 1,741 of record CAINTF010000113.1, read on the forward strand.
AATGAGCGTGGTTCGCCAAATGTTCCTTTAAGAAACTGTGCTGACTCAACAAAGTTCGGCCAGTCATTGATTTCCCAATATGCGGGGAAGCGACCTGGGTAAGCATCATTGAAAATGTCGAGGCTTGGGAGTTGATGCAGTTGTACTCGCGGATCAAGGATCGGGTACGGCTGACCGCCAAAAACTTCGACATGATGACCCAGATCGACAAGAGCTTTGGTGAGATGACGCGTGTACACACCTTGGCCACCGACGTGGGGCTTGCCGCGATAGGTCAAATACGCAATACGCAATGGGCCGTTGGGGTCGAACGGCGTAGACATAGCCGTATCACTCTACCTAGCGGTAACCAAGTGCAGTCAGGCGGAAAAAACGCGTCAGTGAATGGTTGGGGGATACCACCAAAGGTTCGGAGTTGAGTCCGTTTGGAGGGCCTGATTGTGGTTCGACACAGATTGCATGCGACGGCTCGTTGTACACGACCCAATGGCTGCAGTCGCTCTCGAGGCGAACCGTTGGACCGTTTTCGAAATGCAGTAACGGCGTAGTGACGGCGTCGGTAAAACAGTCGTCGAGCGGTGACTGCATTAAATCGTGTTGTTGACACGCACGTTGTGCGCCAGCGATGCCTTCGCTATCGCGCACGTACATTGTTGTGAATTCGGCATCTAGTTGTACAGGCCGCACAAACCATGGGTGCCAACCAACTTGTGCTGGCATGGAAGCCGATGCATACACAGTGAGTTGTAGGTTCACCGATGTTGAGTCGACACTGATGCGATGCTCGACCCAACCAGTAAATGGCCACCGCTGATCAAGTTCGA
>CAINTF010000114.1 GCA_903853285.1 uncultured Acidimicrobium sp.
TACCCTTGGGATGATGGTGACGTACCTCGACCACGCGGCTTCAACGCCCATGCGCCACGAGGCAATCGAGGCCATGACACCTTTTCTCGACAACCTGTATGCCAACCCATCTGGGTCGCACCGGTTTGCTCGGGTGGCGCGCAAAGCACTCGACGAAGCCCGTGATGTGGTGGCCGAAGCGCTGGGGTGCAATGCCGGCGAAGTGATTTTTACGAGTGGCGGTACGGAAGGCGATAACTCGGCAGTGTTGGGCACCGTGCGCAAATTGGGTGGAGTAGCAGTGTGTACTGCAACCGAGCATCATGCCGTGTTGCATTGTGTCGAGCACGTAGATGGCGCAGTGGTGCGAGTCAACAATGTTGGTTCTGTAGACCTTGATGATTTGGCACGCGTGTTGCAAGAAGCAACACCAGAAAAGCCAATCACCGTGGTGTCAGTGATGGCAGTAAATAATGAAGTTGGAACTATTACTCCAATGCGCGACGTTGCTCGCATCGTGCGCAAGCATGCGCCGAATGCTTTGCTTCACACCGATGCCGTGCAAGCAGCATGCTGGCTTGACTTACGTGAGATCACTCCACTTGTAGACGCGCTCTCGTTATCGGCACACAAATTTGGTGGACCAAAAGGTGTTGGCATCTTGGTGTTGAAAGCCGGCAAACAACTTGAGCCAATCATTTTTGGTGGTGGCCAAGAGCGCGACAGGCGCAGTGGCACGCACAACGTCGCTGGAATTATCGGTGCAGCAACCGCACTGCATGTCACCGACATCACTCGCGCCGAAGAAAATGAGCGAGTCACCAAGCTTCGCGATCGCCTTGTAGACGACATCGTTGCCGCATTGCCAGACGTGCTCGAAACCGTGCCGCGCGAACACCGTGTGCCGGGCGTTGCTCACCTATGCATTAAAGGTATTGAGAGCGAAGCATTGTTGTTTTTGCTCGACCAAGCAGACGTTTGTGCATCTGCCGCATCGGCTTGCGCAAGTGGCGCAATGGAACCGTCTCATGTGCTCGCAGCGATGGGTCTTTCTCGCGAGTGGACAAATGGTGCTCTGCGGCTGAGCCTTGGTCACACCACTACCGATGCCGACATTGATACTGCGGTCAGCACCATTGTTGGCGCTGTTACGCAATTGCGTCGCTGACGCACCAGCCAAAGCCAATCCCCGTAGCCTTGATAGGTATGAAAGTGCTCGTGGCCATGTCTGGAGGCGTCGATTCGTCGGTCGCTGCAGCCGAACTGAAAGATGCTGGTCATGAAGTAGTTGGAGTGACCATGCGCTTGTGGGGTGGCGAGAGCGACACCGGTTGCTGCTCGGTTTCCGATGTGGACGATGCGCGCCGTGTTGCACAACAACTGGGCATTGATCACTTGGTGTTCAACTTTTCGGATGACTTCAATACGCATGTTGTTGACCCATACGTGAAGGCTCACGTAGATGGCTTTACGCCTAACCCATGTATCGAGTGCAATCGTCACCTCAAGTTTGATCGCTTGAGCGAGCGAGCACGTCTGCTTGGTTTTGATGCCGTTGCAACTGGTCACCACGCTCGGATCGAAAAAGACGACGAAGGCACAATGCGACTTGCTCGCGGCGCCGATGATGCGAAAGATCAAAGTTATGTAGTGCACATGCTCGACCAAAAAGAGTTGGCATTCACTATGTTTCCTGTTGGACATTTGACCAAAGCGCAAGTGCGCGACAGAGCAGTGGAATTGGGTTTGCGCACTGCAACAAAACCAGACAGCCAAGACGTGTGCTTCATTAGTAAGACCGGTGGGCGCGAAACATTCTTGGGCAACCGCATTCCATTTCGTCCAGCACGAGTAGTGAACGAAGATGGCTCGGAAGCGGGAAGAGTCGAAGCACTTGAGCTCGTAACGATTGGTCAGCGCAAGGGCCTTGGTCTGCCGGGTGGTGGGCCAAAGCAATACGTTGTCGACGTTGATACGCCAAATGCACGCATCACGGTGGGCGATGAGTCAAGGTTGTTTTGCACATCGGTTGTTGTCAATAACATCGTGTGGTCTGATGCGGCTGATGCACAACGATTGCGCGTCA
>CAINTF010000115.1 GCA_903853285.1 uncultured Acidimicrobium sp.
AATCTATGCAAGTTGACGTCATCCAATGCGGCTTCAACTTCGTCCATCACATAAAACGGTGAAGGGCGGCTACGGAATACTGCGAACAAGAATGCGAGTGCGGTGAGCGAACGCTCTCCACCCGAAAGGAGCGAGAGTTTCTTCACATTCTTGCCACTTGGCTTGGCCTCTACTTCGATACCGGTGTTGAGCAAATCGTCTGGTGAGGTGAGTAACAGCTTGCCCTGACCACCAGGAAACAGCATTGAAAAGAGTTTTTCAAAGTTGTCACGTACGTCGGCAAATGCCGAGGCAAATGTTGACTGAATTTCCATGTCAACTTGTTTGATTACTTTGATCAACTCGCGACGTGTGTTCTTTACGTCTTCCAACTGCTCTTCCAAGAACGTGTGTCGCTTTTGCAACTCGTCAAACTCTTCAAGTGCAAGTGGGTTGATTGGACCCATCAAGCGCAACTCGCGCTCGAGCTCACGAACGCGAGCGATTGGCGAAGTGCCTTCTGGCAATTCTGGCTGCGGAGTGTCGATTGCTGCTTGCGGTTCAACCGAGTGGTCACGACGCAGGGCTTCAATTGTCGCCTCGAGACGCATGCGTACTTCTGCCTCTTCCACCTCTACGCGACGATTGCGCTCGCGACGTTCCTCGAGCAGTTGCTCATTTGATGTGCGGTCCTTGCGGGCCTCATCCAAGCGCTGCGAGATCGCGCGAACTTCATCACTCTGGCGGCGACGAATCTCTTGTAGTTCTGCCTGACGGGCATCGAGCGTTGCCGAATGTTTCTCGACTAGTGCACTTAATCGCACCAGCGCATTGAGACCAATTTCAATTTTGTTGCGACGCTCGGCTGCGGCATTGCGAGCTTCAACGTCGGCATTGAGTCGGGCTTCAACATCGCTGAGACGTGACTGTAAGAACTGACGTCGTTCTTGCAAACCAGCCGACTTCACTTCGAGGTCGTTGCGCAATACCGACAACAAACCCTGCAATTCGGCTTGCACCGAACGCAACGAGTCGTAAGCAAATGACAAGCGAGCATTTGTTTCTGTAGCGGTAGAGCGATGACGCTCGAGCAACGTAAGCGCTGTTGCATGAGTGTCTCGCGCCTGCGCCATGCGCGTGCGCGCGGTAGCCAAATCGGATTCGGCTCGACCAAGTGCTTCCTTGGCGCGCTCGGCACGACGATGGGCTTCTTCAAGTGCCGAAGCAGTGACATTGCTCGTGCCGACTCGCATACCCGAGGAGGCAAATCGGTCGCCATCACCGGTGATGACTACCGCTTCAGGATGCGCAAGCGCTGCTTCCACCGCATCAGCCCACGACTGAACGAATACCACTCGCGACAACAACACATCGAGCAAGCGATTCACTTGCGTTTCATGCGCTCCAGCCTTGGCGCGCACATGTGAACGCAAGCTTGTGCCGTTATTGATCAACGGCGTACTTGGAACCGTTGTAATGGCATTGAGCGCAAGTACTGCACCCACCGCACCGGTTTGACGCAATTCTTGAAGTGCGCGACGCGCTGCATCAACGTTTTGAGCCACCACTGCCGACAACGCGTCACCAAGTGCAACCTGCACTGCAACACGACGCTCGGAGTCGATATCGATCATGCCGCTCAATGCGCCGAGTGTTCCCTCGATATCTCGCAAAGCTGCAGCACTTGTGCCGTTGGCGTCAAGCGTGAGTTGCAACGACTCTGCACGAGATGCCGAAGTTGAAGCATCCGATTGCGCTGTCGAAAACAATGACATCGCACTGTCAACCGCAGACTCGGCTGCAACGCGCGCGGCATCTGCATCTACGAGGCGCTGCGCTAATTCGGTTTCATTGCGCGCATCCGTCGCAACAATGTTGCGAAGTCGATCAATGTCTTCGTTGAGTCCGCGCACGCGTGCCGACAACTCGGCAACTTTTGCCGAGGCGACTTGTGCCTCTTCAAGTGTGCTGCCCTGATCGGTTGCCCCAGTTGCACTCACAGCTTCTACTGCCGCAATTTGCTCTGCCACTTTCGCCAAGTCGCCGCGCAAGTTTGCGGCATCGGCCTCGAGCGTTGCGATAACACCAGAGTCCATCAACTGACCACGGTCGCGCTCCACCGAACGACGTCGCTCGGCCAACACTGCAACCAAACCACGGGCACGACCGCGCAATTGCTCGATACGCACCAATTCGTCGTTGACCCCTGAGTCTCCGCGAGCGGACAACTGTGCTTCAGCTGCCATGACCGCCGTGTCTAGCGACGACAATTTTGCGCGCAATCCGCGCTCGGCTTCCTCGCCTGCCAACTTGTCGTTTGCCAAGTTTGTGAGTCGGGCTTGGAAACTTTGCAACTCGCGACCAGCAAGAAACATTTGCAGTGAACGCATCTCGCCAATGAGTGCGCCATGTCGGCGAGCAGACTCTGCTTGTCGTTCGAGTGGTCGAAGGTTGCGCCGTACTTCGCGCAACAAGTCTTGTGCGCGCATCAAGTTTGCTTCGGTGCCTTCGAGGCGACGTTCTGCTTTTTCTTTGCGTTTACGATGCTTGAGTACGCCGGCTGCTTCTTCAATAATTGCGCGTCGATCTTCAGGACGAGCATTGAGCACCGCATCGATTTGTCCCTGACTCACAATCACGTGCTGTTGACGACCAACGCCGGCATCGGAAAGTAGTTCTTGCACATCGAGCAAACGACACTCGACACCATTGATCGAGTATTCGCTTTCGCCGCTGCGGAAGAGCACGCGACTCACTGTCACTTCGGTGAACTCAATTGGCAACAAACCAGCCGAGTTGTCAATGGTCAACATGACTTCTGCGCGACCGAGGGCTGGACGCTTGGACGTTCCTGCAAAAATGACGTCATCCATCTTTTGGCTACGTACCGACGAAGGTGCCTGGGCGCCAAGAACCCACGCAATGGCATCAACCACGTTGGACTTGCCCGAACCGTTTGGCCCCACCACTACGGTGACACCTGGTTCGAGCTCCATCACGGTGGTATCAGCAAAAGACTTGAAGCCTTTGAGAGTCAGCGATTTGAGAAACACGTCAATCGGCGAGAATAGTAGAAAACCCGAGTTTGAGTCGCATTTACATGATTTTCAGCGCTGACAGACCGCGCAGTAACAAGTGGTGCGCCCTGCAACCGTGGTACGAGAGATTCGAGCCTTGTTACATGTCAGGCACATTTCGCCCGCTCGCCCATAGACACGATGCTCGTTTTGATAGCTGCCCGTGTCACCCATCACGTCCACGTACTGCGTGTCGTCCAAAGTGCTGCCTCCCGAGGCCACTGCATCGCTCAAGATCTGCACAATTGCCTTGTGTAACCGCTCAATTGTTGACATCGACAACCGCCCTGGCACCCTGCTCCACCGCAGCCTAGCCCGATGCATGATTTCATCGGCGTAAATGTTTCCGATACCGGCAATCACACTCTGATTGAGCAGTGTGCCTTTGAGGTTGCCCCGCTTCCCAACAAATCGTTGACGCAGAATCTCTGGCGTGAACTCATCGACGAGCGGATCAACGCCAAGTCGCAACAGTTCTGGCAT
>CAINTF010000116.1 GCA_903853285.1 uncultured Acidimicrobium sp.
AGGGGTTGGTTGAGTTGTAGAAATGCACGATGGCACGTGGCGCACCTTGCAAGCACTCGTAGGTGCGCTTGATCAAATCGACGCGACATTGCACCAACACCTGAATTGTGACATCTTCGGGAATGAGATCTTGTTCGATGATGTGTCGAACAAAGTCAAAGTCGGGCTGACTTGCCGATGGAAAACCAACTTCGATTTCTTTGAAGCCCATTTTGACGAGAGTTTTGAACATGCGCAATTTGCGCTCTGGGTCCATTGGGTCGATCAAAGCCTGATTGCCATCACGGAGGTCGACTGAACACCACAACGGAGCCTTGGTGGTGACGTTGTTTGGCCACGTGCGATCGGTAAGTACGACCGGGATAAATGGCGAGTACTTCTCGAACGGCATCTTCTTTGGTTGTATGGACTTTGGTGCCATGTTGTTGTCTTTCGTGTTGCTTGGGTTTTTCTTGTCGTGAAATGAAAAACCCCCTGACCTTTTCAGGTTCAGAGGGTTCGGCGGCAGCGGTTATGAGGCTGTCGCCGTTAGGTAAGTAGGAGGCTGCTTGCTGTTGACGTCATAACGATGTCCAGCATATCGGGGGCAAAGCCCGCGTGTCAGTCGCGTTATTTGTGGCGCGATTAATACGGCGTTGGTGCCAAGAAATTGGCGAACTGCCACGGATCTGAGTGGTCGAGCAGGCTTGTGTCGTTGCCGTATCCCGGGAAGAGATCGTTGCGATTCTTAAGTGGTGTCCAGTCGGAAGGTGCTGAATGAATTGGTCCGATGTATGGGCGCGTTGCATCGAGCACTTTCTTCCAAGGCAATTCATCGGGCACTCGGACGCCTTCTGAAGGGCAATCAAGCAACCAAGTGATGGCACCGACAACAGATCCAGCAACCTGAACGGTTGTTGCACTCTGGTTCGGAATGATCTCGCGTGCTTCGTGAATCGACAACGTTGAGCCTGTCCACCACGACTTGTAATCGTGGCCCATGAGTAATACACCAAGTTCGTCGCGACCATCAATGATCTCGTCATTGAAGATGCGCTCTTTTGGTTGCATCTTCCAATTACGCATGCGCAACTCGAGCACGCTGTTTATTGCGGCATCGGACGGATGATATGCGTAGTGCACAGTCGGACGATATGCATCAGTGCCATCTGCATTTTTGACAGTGAGATGATGCGTCATCGTGTATGACTCGCCGTGGCGAATGATCATGCCAAGCGTGTCTCCAGATGGAACCCAACTGCGCACCCATGACTCCATGCCAGGTTGGGCAAGACAGATTTGGTTACGTGGACCGTCATCGGTGTGTGCGTGAGCATTGGCGGGCATCCACTTTTCGTGCGTACCCCAACCAAGTTCTGCAGGCGCAACGCCCTCTTCGTAAAAGCCTTCGACCGACCACGTGTTGCAAAACTCGTTAGTAAGTTTTGGTTTGCTCGATATTTGCGTGTCGCGTTCGGCAATGTGAATGACTTTGGTGCCCGTGAGTTGTGCAAGCACATTGAACTGCTGTGCTTCGAGTGCGCTTTGCAATGCAGTTGCACGCGAACCCGCTTTTCCGTCTGTGAGCAACTGGCTAGTGATGTCGGTCAGTGCTTGCTTGACTAAGTGACTCACCATGCCGGGGTTTGCGCCATGCTCAACTACCGCAGATGCGCCATTGTTGGTGCCCCAACGCTCAATCATTTTGCGGATTGCTTGATGGCGCACGTACAGCGTGCGCTCAAGTGGGTGAGTGGACGCCATGTCGTCGTATGGGTCCCACATCTCGACTGAAGTATTGAGGTACCGAACATTGTGATCGCGGCACCATTCCAGAATCGTTGGACCGTCGATATTCCATGCCAAGTCGAGCAGCAAGTCGCCGTCTCCAACACGTGCGGAAAGGAACGCATCGAGATTTTCGCGTGTTACACGATCCTGCTCGTAGGTAACTCCAGCATTCAGTAGATCGGCAACGCGCGAACGATTGTCGCGAAAGTCGACGATATGTATAGAGGTCGGATCAAACTTGAGATCGCGAACCATTAATGGCAACGCGCACTGCGCAACAGAACCACAGCCCAGCACCAAGGTGCGACGGGGAAGTTTGTATGCGGTCGTGGCTGGTGCGTTCACTTCGACGCAGACGGCGAATACTGATCGCCCGCATCGATGTGCTGAGTGTCAAATGAGCTCAACAACGTTTCAAGACTTGCTTCAAAAATTGCATCCGATGGCACAAGCACTTGCTGCCAGTCGTAACGCATACCTTTGCGCCCAGTAAAGGCGCTCTCGTCACAGGTATGGCGATTCTCGAGTGATGAGAAAATTGAGATAGACGACGAAGCGTTATCTGTGGACATGAGCACCTCCTTGGGGTTTGAATACGAAAGTTTGACCATACAGATTTTTGGGGGCTGCGTCTACTATTTCCAGAATTTCCTCCGAGCGATCTCGGCGGTCAGTCGTGCGATGTCCCGCCACTCGAGATCTGTGGTTGGTAGCGTGACTGCAGAGATGACGACCCCCGAAGTGAAAACGCCAACAGGATTTGCCGCTATCGGCGTGCCTGAGCGCATCGATGCTGGCCTTGCAGCCGCAGGATTCTCGGCACCTTTTGCCATTCAGACTGAGGCGATACCTGTTGCGCTTGCCGGTGAAGACGTGATGGGTAGGGCTCGCACAGGCTCGGGCAAGACGCTCGCGTTTGGAGTGCCGATGATGTCACGCATCGATTCACCCGCCACGCCAGGTAAGCCTCACGGTTTGGTCATCGTGCCGACTCGCGAGCTCGCACTCCAGGTGTCGGAAGTGTTGGGGCCAATTGGCAAGCATTGCGGGATTCGAGTGCTGGCTGTGTACGGCGGTGCCGACAGGCAAAAGCAAGTTGTCGAGATTGAAAAAGGCGTAGAGATTATCGTGGCAACACCGTTGCGATTGATCGACTTGATGAAGTCATCAGAGTGCGACCTGAGTGCTATTCAAATTGTTGCAATTGACGAAGCAGATCGCATGGCCGACGAAGGGTTTATGCCCCAAGTTGAGTGGATCATGCGCCACGTCACGGCTGTGCACCAAACGATGCTGTTCTCAGCAACGCTCGACGGACAGGTAGCCAACCTTGTCAAGCGATACATGAAAAACCCAGTTGAGGTTTCGATTGATTCGCCAACCGACACAGTGGGCACGATGCGCCATTTGTTTTTGGCAGTGCATCACATGGACAAAGATCGCGTAATTGCCAACATCGCTGCAGCAGCCGGACAGACCGTGGTATTTTGCCGTTGAGTACATCAAGAAGCATTTGAATCTTGATAAAAAAGAGGCGAAACGCGAGGATTCCATCATTGTCGTCCGTATTTGCACGGAGTATGCGCAGAAGGGAATGTGGAATATTTTTCTCGGACTGCTCTCATTCACTCTAGCCTTCGCTCTTTTTGACCCGTATTTCTTCATCGCCTACCTCATCGCCATTGCCGTGTTTG
>CAINTF010000117.1 GCA_903853285.1 uncultured Acidimicrobium sp.
GTATATTATGACGCATGTCTGGTCCTTGGTCTCCACTGCGAATACGAGTTTTTCGGGCGCTCTGGATTGCCGGCTTGGTATCCAACATCGGCACGTTTATGCATATTGCTGCTGCGGGTTGGACGATGACGACGTTGACTGATTCGCCGACACTTGTGGGGTTGGTGCAGACGGCATGGGGAGTGCCCGGTTTTTTGCTGGCGCTGCACGCGGGTGCATTTGCCGACATGATTGACAGACGTCGTTTGATTGCGGTCACGCAGATCGTTGCGTTGTTTATTGCTGGGGCACTCGCTGCAATGCAGTGGACCAATCATTTGTCGGTGAACTGGCTTTTGATCGGCACCTTTTTTGAGTCGGTAGCACTCACCATTTCTGCGCCAGCTTTTATGGCGTTGACCCCTGAAATAGTTGATGTCGACCACCTGCCCCAAGCAATTGGTCTCGACTCGGTCTCTCGCAATATTGCTCAGTCTGTAGGGCCCGCTCTTGCAGGAGTGGTCATCGCGGTGTTAAACCCTGGCGCGGTATTCGCTCTCAATGCGGTGTCGTTTATCGGCATAGTTTTTGTAACACAGCGATTCAAGTCGACAGCAAAACGCGAGCCTCGCGAGCGGGGTGTCAATCACGCAATTGGCGAGGGTGTGAAATACATTGTCGGTTCGCCGCAATTACGCAAAGTAGCTCTTCGGTTTACCGTGGTACTGGGCGTCACTTCGTCGCTTACATCGGTGATGCCTGTAGTTGCGCGCAAGAACCTCGAGGTTTCAGCAAGTGGTTTTGGGCTGTTGTCTGGCGCGCTCGGTGTTGGTTCGGTGATTGCGGTGTGGATTCTGCCCCGTATGCGTGCAGTGATGTCGGCTGAATCTGTGGTCATCTGTGCTGCATGTGTTTGGTCGGTCGGTACGGCACTTTTTGCAAATACCAATCAGATGTGGATTGCGGTCGCAGCGATACTCATCTGCGGCATCGGAACAATGGCAATGCTAAACACTTTGATTTCGACATACATGCTGCAATTGCCCAACTGGGTGCGAGGACGTGGGTCGTCGCTCGCGATGTTGATGGTGTGGCTTGGTGCTTCTTCTGGCGCATTTGCGTGGGGATTTGCTGCGTCTACATACGGAGTCAGCACAGCACTCACTGTTGCTGCTGGTATCAATGTCGCACTTGCACTGATCAACCGCTGGGCATTACCACTGAGAGCGGGTGACGGGGATCGAACCCGCATAACGAGTTTGGAAAACTCGGACTCTAGCCATTGAGCTACACCCGCGAAGGAACCTACAGTTTATCGGCTCTCATTGACTAAGAAAAGTACGAATGTCGCGCATTGCCTGGCGATCTTGGGTATAAAACGGGTGACCACCCTCGTACACATTGAGTGTTGAATGGGGTATTCGTTCGGTAATCGCTTGCGAATTTGCCAGCGGTGCGATGCCATCGAATCTGCCAGCTGCAACCAATGTCGGGGCCGAAATTACATGCAACCGGTCTGCGACATCGTGGCCTATGCGCGCTTCAAGTTGTAGTTGCTCGCCAAGAATCTGAAGTTTGGTTTTCTGGGTGTCTGGACGGTCTTCTTGAAAGCGCATGATTTCCGCATCTACGGGATGTTCTGCAAGCCATTCGTCGGTGAATCGGGTATCGGTAAGAAGTCGCATTGCTTTGTTCCGTTCAACTGTTGGTAGATGGGCAAGCTGGTGTAGTGGATATGACGACCCAGCAATGCCGCCAGCAGATGTGCACATCAGCACCAACCGTTCAACTCTTTCTGGGTATGTGACACCAAACTCTTGTGCCACCATGCCGCCAAAACTCAGGCCAATCACATTTGTGGTCTGCCAGCCAACGTGATCGAGCAGTGCCGCAGCGTCTTGTGCGTAATCAGCCATACTGTATGGCCCATCTGGCACCGAAGTTTTGCCAAGACCACGCTGATCGTGCACAAGCACCTGAAATGTCCTAGCAAATGCATTGATGAGTAATTGTGAACCTTCGATTGATCCTCCAGAGCCATTGAAAAACAAAACTCGTGGACCACTTCCAAAGATCTCATAATTGATTGACAGAGATTGCTTCTCGAAGATTGGCATCGTTTTTACTCCACTAACTATTTCGTTGGCTGAAATTCGTTAAAACGTGTTTTGCCGTCAATGCGTGTGACGCCATAGGCGGCTATCAAACAA
>CAINTF010000118.1 GCA_903853285.1 uncultured Acidimicrobium sp.
GCGGCAGCGTCGTTGTATGGAATAACGATTGTGTCTTTGACGACGTTGCTCGAGATACCAGCAGAAGATGGCACCGAATTTGGCGCATCAGCAGGACCAGCAAGATGTAGTGGAGGCTTCATCGAAACCATCACTTCGTCGTGGTGACCGTGATATCCGCCCTCTACTTTGACGATCTTGTCGCGGCCAGTGGCGGCGCGAGCAACACGAATTGCGTCCATTGTCGACTCGGTACCCGAGTTGGTGAATCTCCACATTGGAAGTCCATAACGAGCAGCCAATAACTCGGCTACTTCGGCGTTGGCCTCACACGGGTTGACGAACAACGTGCCATTTGCGAGCTGCGCATTAATCGCTTTGAGCACGTCTGGGTGACGATGGCCAACAAATAGCGCACCAAAGCCCATGTCGTAGTCGGTGTACTGATTGCCGTCAACATCAAACATGTTGGGGCCATCGGCCGAACTAATAACTAACGGGTACGGGTCATAGGCCTGAAAGCTAGAGGGAACACCGAGTGGCAGCACCTTGCGTGCTCGGGCGTTGGCTTTTTGTGATCCAGCCGTTCGCTCGGCATACGTGGCCAATTCTCGTGTGGTTATCTCTTTGGCTTTATCGGCCAAAGAGGCTCGCAGCGTGGAATCCATCGCTGACATGGTTATCAACTCCAATAATTTTGTCATCTTCAGCCTACACTGATTTGGTCATGGTGGGCGTAGCTCAGTTGGTTAGAGCGCCAGGTTGTGGTCCTGGAGGCCGGGGGTTCGAGACCCCTCGTCCACCCCATTTCTCTAGTAGTTATTGAGTGCGCGCAATTGAAAAATTGCGCGCATTTTCATTGAGAGCCTTATTGCACCTATGATCTCGGGGTCAGTAGTTGCCCCTCTAGCTCAGTTGGTTAGAGCAACGGACTCTTAATCCGCAGGTCCTCGGTTCGAATCCGAGGGGGGGCACTTATTTCGCTGTTTGCGAACGACTAAACGAGCTCACCACTTCAACGTGTGGCGTGTTTGGAAACAGGTCAAGAACCGTGACCCCTTCGCACGCGTAACCCGCGTCGAGCAGCAATCGAACATCACGCGCACCTGCAACTGCATCGCAACTCACCAACACAATGCGCTTAGCCTCGGTTGCAACAATGGCGTTAACGCCCATTGCGCCAAGCCCGTTTCGTGCAGGATCCGCAATCACGAGACCGGCGTCTTGCACGCGCCATTGTTCGACTGCAATCTGTTCGATTGAGACATCGTGGTCATGCAAATTACTGCGGGCATCCGAACACGCTGACGGATTTGATTCGACTAGTACTACTGGAATGTCGGTATCGACGAGTGTTGCAGTAAAAAGACCAACGCCGCCGTAGGCATCGATAATCGGACCGTATTCGCCCGACAATGCAGCGTCGCCTGCAGCATCATTGACAGCCGACACGAGCAACTCTGCAGCAACTTGTGATGCCTGAAAAAAAGAAGCCATTGAAACCTGCAGCGATACGCCTTGCACAACTTCGTGCAGCATCTCTTTGCGGCCTACTACTACATGCGATGGCAAACCAGTAACGGTTGCACCATGCACATCTTCGCCGTCTTCGTCGTGCAGCCAGATGCCAACCTCGCCAGTTGCAACACCGCAGCGCAGTGTTGCTTCGGTGGCACCCGTAACTCGCACGTCGCCAATAAATTCATTGAGCAGTGGGTGTGCGACAAGACATGTAGGCGTATCGATCACATCGTGGGAGCCGCCGCGGCGAAAACCCAGCCGTCCGTCTGGAGTAACAGCCATGCGCAGTGTGGTGCGCGAGGCCGTTGGAGGCACAAAGCCGCCAGCAACGACTTCAAGTGTTTCGATCTTGCCATTGCGGCGCAATGCCTCGCGAACGATCGCGACTTTTGCTTCCATGTGTTGCGCAACGTCGAGGTGCTGCCATGAGCAGCCACCGCAACCACGGGCCACATGCTCACAAGGTGGAGCAACACGATGCTCCGACGGCTCAATAATGCTGGCAACAGTGCCACGAGCGAAATCCTTTTTGGCTTGAGTGATTTGCACATCCACTAATTCGCCCGGCAATGCCCCCGGCACAAACACCACTCGCCCATCTGCAAGGTGCCCAAGCGCATCTCCGCCAGCGACCAACCGCTCAAAACGCACCTGTTCGTTATTCACTGCAACTCATGCTACGACCCAAATGCAAGCCAACTAGGATGAACCACGTGACGCTGCCAATTCAGATTGCGCCCTCTGTTCTTCCAGTTGATTTCTCGAAACTCGGAGAAGCAATTGTTGCGCTCGATGAAGCAGGTGTCGACCTCATTCAATGGGACGTCATGGACGGTCAGTTTGTGCCGAACCTCACATTTGGTCCCGACATCATTGCCTCAACGCGATCACTCACGAAGTTGCCATTTGAAGCTCACCTCATGGTGCTCACTCCAGACGTGATGGCCAAGCGATACGTAGAAGCTGGTTGCCAGCGCTTAATCGTGCATGCCGAAGCTTGTACACACCTGCACCGCACGCTTGGCAATATCCGTGAACTCGGTGCGACTGCCGCTGTTGCACTTAACCCTGCAACGCCAGCGAGCGCAGTTGCCGATGTGCTCGACCTCGTCGACATGGTGCTGGTCATGACTGTTAACCCAGGCTTTGGTGGTCAGAGTTACATCGCGACGATGGAACCAAAGATTGCTGAAGTGCGCGCGATGATTCGCAAAGCCGGCTTAGACGACGTAGTCAATGTTGAAGTTGATGGCGGCATTGGCCCAAAGACAATCGCAGGGGCCGCCGCCGCAGGTGCAAACGTTTTGATTGCAGGTAGCGCATTGTTTAAAGAGCCAAAAGGCCTCAAGCACGCGGTTACCGAGTTGCGTGCTGCAGCAAACGCTGCATTTAAAAACTAATCGCGCTGATTCTTGCGCAATTTGCTCGCACGGCGCTGACGTATTCCCCTACTTGCTTGGCGCGAAACTTGGCGTGACATTACGAGGGCAAACAAACCGCCAACGACCACAGCAATTGCAATCAGGATTGAAAGCACGATCAATAACTTGTTGTCAAGCAATGGACCAAGAACACCCGTGTCGATGCTCGTGCCGTTTTCGAACAAAGTACGCACTGGGTCTTCCAGATTTGGACATGCACCAGTTGCACCGTTGATGCCAACGACCGCATCTCCGCCAAATAGCGGTGCGTTTTCCCGAACCTTAGAAATAAGCAACGGCGAAAATGGATCGCTCGCCGCACCAACGATGTAGCGAGTGCCCTCGTCGAGAAACTTCGTGTCTTGTCCGTAACGCACTTCTATGGTGTCGTTGTTGATGTAACCGCTTGCAGTACCTGCTCGTACCTGAATAACGCGGAACGTGGCAGTCGTTTCGGCAATCGACAACAACTCACCGACAAACACCATCTGCGGGGCCATTGGTATTGCGCACCCAGAAGGAATAGTTGTTGCAGCAGACGCATTGATGGGCAACGTGGTCTCAACAACACCTGTGATGACGCCCTGCTCATCTGGCACTGAGTCGCCAGGAGCAACAAGCACTGGCGCAATAGTGTCAACAGGTGGCGCGGGAGGAACAGTTGCACCCACCGAAAATGTTGGTGTAAACAAAACGCCGATCAACGCAATGGTTGCCGAAGCTAAAACCATTCGTGTTCGCACGAACATAATTCTACTTGTTTGAATTCTCTTGACGAGCGCCTCGGCCTATCGACCAGTAAAGCGTGGCTCTCGCTTTTCAATAAACGCGGTCATAGCCTCGACCGTGTCTTTGGTGCCGAAGTTGACTGCCTGTGCAGCACCCTCATCATCGAGCGCCTCTTCAAGCGTGACGTTGGCAGAATTGTTAAGTAGCCGCTTAGTTTGCGCCAGCGCTATCGGCGGGCCTGCAGCAAGACGTGTTGCCCAGTCCTGCACAAATGCATCGAGTTGTGCATCTGCAATCACTCGATTAACAAGACCAATGCGTTCTGCTTCGGCAGCTCCAATGATGTCGGCGAAGAAAGCGAGTTCTTTTGCTCGGTGCAGCCCAACCCTGCGAGGCAGCACCCATGAACCACCAAAGTCGAGTGACAAACCGCGCTTGGAAAAGATCTCAGAGAAGCGGGCATTGTCAGATGCAACAACGAGGTCGCAGATGAGCGCCATGTTGCACCCTGCACCTACCGCAACGCCGCGAACCTTGGCGATGGTGGGCTGTGGAATGCGCGCAAGCGCGGTGCATACATCACCAATATGACGCATTGATGCAAGCCTGCTTTGATTGGCCCGTGGATCAGGAGTGCCATCAGATTTTCCACCACCCAAGTCGGCTCCACTGCAAAAAGCCTCGCCAGTGCCTGTGAGCACCATCGCGCGATCTTGCTCGTTGGTACCGACCTCACGAAATATCTCCAGCAATTCGGCCCACATGGTCGCATTGGCTGCGTTTTTCTTGGACGGACGATTCATGGTCACCGTGACAATGCCATTGTCCCGTGTAACAAGAAGTGTCTCAAATGTGCTTGTTGCGCCTGAATTCCCCATGACATAGACGATACTGAACGGATGGGATTTAATCCGAATCGCAAACACGTCAAGCGCACGAGCGATTACCTCATCGTTGGGTCTGCGCTACTCGTAGTGGTGCTACTTGTGGTGTGGGCATTTGCCGGATAACACATTCATGGCTCCAAAAACA
>CAINTF010000119.1 GCA_903853285.1 uncultured Acidimicrobium sp.
ACTTGCTGCGCTTGCCGGCTTTGGCGTGTCGAACTAAAAAGAGTGGCATGCGCCGTCAATCTAGCGATGTAATGAGGCAGACTTGATGCAGGAGACTTAAACAATGGGCTTTTTTGA
Organism: uncultured Acidimicrobium sp.; assembly: GCA_903853285.1. Lineage (GTDB taxonomy): Bacteria > Actinomycetota > Acidimicrobiia > Acidimicrobiales > Ilumatobacteraceae > UBA3006. Next base: position 118 of record CAINTF010000119.1, read on the forward strand.
TCGCAACCGTGAGCAACTTGCAAATAAGGGCATTGATGATGCCCGTCTGCCGCCAGGACAGTATTTGACCGAACGATTTCCTGTTCTGCACGTTGGTGATGTGCCGACATACGAACCAGGTCAGTGGGATCTCAAAATATTTGGCTTGGTGGACCAACCATTCACGATCAATTTGGATGAATTAAAGAGCATGCCGGCAGTGACGCTGCTGACCGATATTCATTGCGTGACCAAGTGGTCGAAGTTTGATACGACGTGGAAGGGCGTGCGTGTGCGCGACTTGTTTGAGCGCGCCGGCATGCAATCAGGTGCAGCGTTCATCATGGGGCATGCCGAACACGGTTACACGGCCAACCTGCCACTTGCCGACGTGCTGCTCGATGAATCACTCGTTGTGTATGAATACGAAGGCGAAGAGATCGAACCAATTCATGGCGGGCCGGTTCGATTGCTCGTGCCTCATTTGTATTTTTGGAAATCACCGAAGTGGTTGCGCGGCCTTGAATTGCGCGCAACAGATGCTCCAGGGTTCTGGGAACAAAATGGATACAACATGTACGGAGATCCGTTTTTAGAACAGCGTTTTTGGGGCGACTAAAACTAGATAGTCGTTGCGCAAAACGTGTCGCCCTGTGGGAGCGATGCAGACAACTCTGGTGACGTGTCACCGTAAATTGCGGTGAGCATTCCCTTGACCATTCCACGATCGACTGCGCAAATAACTGGATGTTCGATCGCAACATCACCAAATGGGCAGTGGTTGTTGACAATGCGCAACTGATTGTTGCGTTGGTCGGTGTGAGCGGCAAAACCATGCGCAGTGAGTGCATCAGCAACGGCCTGTAGCGCCGAGCGCAATGAGCGATGCCCGGCCGAAATGTCATCGCCCTTAAAACCTGCTGCCATTGCGGCGCCGTATTGCTGACCAACTTGTTCGGCCATGATCTCGGCATCTTTGGTTGGCAGTAATGCGAGTGCTTTGCCCAAGAGCGAAAGAACTAAATCTTCGCTGCGTACTGGAAACGTAAATTCGGCTCCGTCGCCAACAATGCGATATCGCTTCGATGGGCGACCTGCGCCACCACCTTCAACACGGTCGACAGCAACTTCGAGGTATCCGCCAGCAGCAAGTTTGTCGAGATGATGTCGGGCAACGTTTGGGTGCACATCAAATTTGGATGCGACTTGGGCTGCTGTTACGCCAGTCTCATAGTCGCGAGCAAAAAGGTAAACGGCACGACGCGTTGGGTCACCAAAAGCAGATGTGATCGCCGACACGGTCGCGGTAAACGAACCCGACGTGTGATTAGCCGATTTGCTTGGCACACAGGTATTGTACCTATGGCCGTAGTGCAAATTATGTTGCACGAATAATTGGAGTTCAACACCAACCATGTCTTCTACTGACCAATTCCCCTCAATTGACCAACTGATCGACGCTTTGCGCCCGGTACAGGACCCAGAGCTCCACCGATCCATTGTTGACTTGGGCATGGTGCGCGATGTCGTGATCGACAAAAAAGGCACGGTAGGGCTAACCGTGGTACTCACCATCGCAGGTTGCCCATTGCGCAATGAGATTCAGACCCGTGTCAACACCGCATTGCGCGCGCTTGATGGCGTCAGCGACGTCAATCTCAACTTTGGAGTGATGAACGATGACGAGCGAGCAGCAGTGCGTCAGATGCTCAATGGAAACCCTGGTGCAACCGCTGGATCTGCTCCGGCTCAAGGTCACGCCGAAGGTCGCACAATTTCGTTTGCGCAGCCGGGCTCAAAGACTCGACCAATTTTGATTTCGTCAGGCAAGGGTGGCGTTGGTAAGAGCAGCGTCACAACAAACATCGCTGTTGCGATGGCTGCGCTCGGATACAAAGTTGGCATTGTTGATGCCGACATTTACGGCTACTCAATTCCGCGCATGCTTGGCACCGATCGAGATCCAGTAGTGATCGACAACATGTTGCTTCCTCCAGAGGCTTGGGGTGTGCGTTGCATCTCCATTGGTTACTTCGTTCCTGAAGGCCAGGCAGTTGTGTGGCGCGGTCCAATGTTGCACAAAGCACTCGAGCAGTTTCTGACCGATGTGTATTGGGACGAACCAGATTTCTTGTTTATTGACATGCCACCAGGCACGGGCGACATTGCATTGAGTTTGAGTCAGTATTTGCCGCGAGCAGAAGTGCTTGTAGTGACAACGCCACAAGAGGCTGCACAAAAAGTTGCTCGTCTGTCGGCGGCAATGGCAGTCAAAGTGAATTTGCCTGTGCGTGGCATCATCGAAAACATGTCGTGGTTTACAGGTGACGATGGAAAGCGTTATGAACTCTTCGGCAAAGGCGGCGGACAAATCTTGGCCGACGAACTCAATGTTCCATTGCTTGCTCAGATTCCACTGCTGAATGCGTTACGAGAAGGCGGCGATGACGGTCATCCAATTGCCGCTGTAGCTCCTGACAGCGAAGTCGGAAAGGCATTTTTTGCAATCGCCAAGTACATCGCAGAAGACATGAAGCCAAAGAAGATTTTCAGTGCAGCACTGAAAGTGAATTAGACTTAGTTTTATGGAAATTCGCATCGGCATCATCCAATCAGTACGTGAAATCACACTCGAAATTGATGACGAAAAGGCACAGTCCAAGTTCAAAGCAGCTTCCGAAGCAGCGCTTGCTGGCAAGACAGAGACATTGACCGTTGTCGACAGTCGCGGACGCGAAATTATGGTGGCTGCCAGCAAAATCGCATATGTCGAATTTGGTGCTCCTGAGGGCGCGCGCAAAATGGGTTTCGGTAGCTGACAACTTCGACAGACCGAAGTGAGACAGAATAAGACTGTCCTATGCCAACCCTGATCGAACTAGCCCACGAGCACACAGAGCTTGAGCAAGGCGCTGTAGAGCATCTTGCGGCCCTGGTTTCCGAATGGGGAATGCTGGCCGATTTTTGCTTCGCCGACATGTTGCTCTACATGCCTGTTGATCAAGAACGTTGGCTTATTAGCGCTCAGGTGCGTGCGGCAACTGGTCAAACTCTGTATCACTCCGACTATGTAAATACGTGGGCTAGTGACACCGAGCGAATTTTGCTTGACAAGTGCATCAAATCGGATGGAGCGGTGCAGGGCGAAATTTTTGTGCAGGCTATTAATGGCACTGCAAACATGCTTGCGATTCCGGTTCGCTACGAAGGACGCATCATCGCTGTGTTGTCGCGTGAGTGGGTAGTCGACAATGCTCGTCGACCTGGTCAACTTGAAACTACATACGCTGACATCTTTTCAAAGCTTGCCGAGATGGTTGCGCAAGGTTTGTTTCCATTTGAAGGCAGAGTTGCCGATGCAAGTGTCGCTCCGCGAGTGGGCGACGGTGTGATTGTGCTGGATGCAGCGACACGAGTGAGATACGCGTCGCCTAACGCAGTATCTGCATTGCATCGGGTTGGTGTGAGTGCCAATGCGATTGGACAAACACTCGCAGAACTTGGAGTGGCTGAGACTGCTGCGAGAAATGCGTATGAGCGCAAAGAGCCAGTGATCGAAGAGATTGAGCAGACGACCGAGGTAACACTGCTCACTCGCAGCATTCCACTATTGCGACAGGTTAATGATGATGTTGAAGTAACTGGAGGAGTGTTGTTGTTGCGCGACGTCTCCGAGTTGCGTCGTCGCGACCGATTGTTGCTCACTAAAGATGCAACAATTCGCGAGATTCACCACCGAGTGAAGAACAATTTGCAAACTATTTCGTCTCTGCTGCGCCTGCAAGGTCGTCGACTCACATCGCCAGAGGCAAAAGAGGCAGTTGCCGAGTCGGTACGCCGCATTCGTACGATTGCGCTCGTGCACGAGACGCTCTCTCGAGAGCCAGGCGAAGACATTTCGTTTATCGAAATCGTTCGACCACTGATGAGACTTGTTGAAGAGGGTTTGCAGTCAGCAGATCGTCCAGTGACGTTTCAGGCAAAGGGTGATGGTGGGCGACTTCCAGCAACTATCGCAACTCCGCTCTCGGTCGTAATTCTTGAGTTATTACAGAACGCAGTTGATCACGGTTTTCCAGAGGGCAGCGCAGGCGGTGCGGTGATGGTGGTTCTTTCACACGACGAAGAAGAACTGCAGATCCAAGTTGTCAATAACGGCATTGCACTGAGCCCAGATTTTGACTTCGCCAAGGCAACTGGGCTGGGGCTTTCAATCGTGCGCACGCTCGTGACTACAGAACTAGCCGGCACTATTGAGATGCGACAAGCAACTCAAGCGGACGGTGTTTCGAGTGGCGTTGCGATGACCAAAGATGGTCAGGGCACCGTGGTTGAACTGCGCTTGCCGGTCTTGGCAAGAAGCTAGTTCTAGAACTGCTTGTGTGATTTAGGCAGTTGCGCGGGCTGCG
>CAINTF010000120.1 GCA_903853285.1 uncultured Acidimicrobium sp.
ACTTATGGCATCACTCACAGCGTTGGCTGCAGTGATGTTGTGGCGACTCAGTCGCCAATCAAAAACTGTTGATATCAGCTAAGGCGTTCGATGATCATGGCCATACCTTGGCCACCACCAACACACATCGACTCCATGCCGATTGTCTTGTTGGTCGACTGCAAGCCGTTGATCAAGGTCGTCATGATGCGAGCACCGGTCATACCGAATGGGTGACCGAGCGCAATCGCTCCACCGTGAACATTGAGCTTGTCCATCGAAATGCCGAGGTGTTTCGCTGATGGAATTACTTGCGCAGCAAAAGCCTCATTGATTTCAACAAGATCAACGTTGTCGATGGTCATGCCAGCGCGCTTGAGTGCTTGACGACATGCCTCGATTGGACCAAGGCCCATGATCTCTGGGTTAAGTCCAGACACACCTGACGAAATAATTCGTGCAAGTGGCGTGAGTCCAAGTTGCTTTGCCTTTGTGTCACTCATAACCATGACTGCCGCTGCACCGTCATTGAGTGGGCATGCGTTACCAGCTGTGATTTGTCCGTCTGGACGAAACACAGGCTTGAGTGCTGCAAGGCCTTCGGCGGTTGTGCCGTCTCGCGGACCATCGTCCTTGCTGACAACTGTGCCGTTTGGCAATGTGAGCGGAGTAATTTCGCGTTCGAAGAAACCGTTGTTCTGGTTCTTTACTGCAAGTTGTTGCGAGCGCGCACCAAAGGCATCCATCTCTTCACGAGTGACTCCTTCAACTTCACGCACGTTCTCTGCAGTCTGACCCATCGAGATGTATGCATCTGCCAAACCTTGTGCAGGTGTCCATGTTGGTTGACCACCGGCACTGCGCAACTTGGTGCGCTCGCCTGGTGCCTTGAAGATTGGGTTAGGTGCCATGTCGCTTGCACCATGTGCATAACGACTCACGGTTTCAACACCTGCTGCGATGAAGCAATCTCCTTCGCCAGCCATGATTGCGTGTGCGGCCATGCGAATTGTCTGCAAGCTTGATGAGCAATAACGATTGACCGTCACGCCAGGAACATCGTCGAGGCCAGCAAGAATCGCAACCATGCGACCAATATTGAAACCACCTTCACCGGCAGGCTGACCAATACCGAGCATCAAGTCTTCAACGTCTGAACCTTTTACCTGTGGCACCTTGGCCATGAGTGCGCGCACGATTTGCGCCGTCATCTCATCTGGACGCAAGTCAACAAGGGTTCCTTTATTGGCACGGCCGATTGGGCTACGGGCGGTTGCAACGATCACTGCTTGTGTCATGGGGTGTCTTTCGTTTGAGTAATTAATAAATAGTTAGGCAACGGTACCATTTTGGGATGCCTCAAAGCCCAGTCCAACTGACGCGCGTTTCCCCCGATCAGATCAACCTTTCAGACCCCGAATTTTGGAAGGCTTCGCGGGAACACCGAGAATCCGTGTTCTCCACATTGCGTAAAGAAGCCCCTGTCAAGTTCTTTCCAGAAATCGAGTTGATGAATTTTCCCGTGGGACCTGGTTACTGGGCACTCACGAAGCACGAAGACATCTGGCACGCCAGCCGTAATCCTGATCTATTTCAAAGCGGCAAGGGCACAAACATCCCCGACCTGACCATCGAACTCAATGAATTTTTTGGGTCCATGATCAGTATGGATGACCCGAAGCATGTGCGACTGCGCACGATTGTTTCAAAAGGCTTCACCCCGAAAGAAATTGCGCGCATCGAAGAGTACGTCAAGGTCAAGGCCCGCACCATTGTTGACACCGTGATCGAAAAGTTTGGCGACCGCGAGTTTGATTTTGTTGAAAACATCGCTGCACCGTTTCCACTCCAAATCATTTGCGAGATGATGGGCATTCCACAAAGTGATGAAAAACAAATCCTTGATTGGACAAACGTCATTCTTGGTGCTGGCGATCCGGACTTTGGCGGCACTCTTGAAAACCTCATCAATGTTGCGCTCGAAATATTTGCCTACGCACAAGCCCTCGGCGAAGATCGCTTGAAGACCCCACAAGACGATCTCACAAGCATCATGATGCATGCCGAAGTTGACGGCGAGCGCATGTCACCACAAGAGTTCGGCAGCTTCTTTATTCTTCTTGTAGTTGCCGGTAACGAGACCACCCGCAATGCCATTAGCCACGGAATGCTCGAACTCACTCGCCTGCCAGATGAGCGTGCCAAATGGTTTGGCAACTTCGAAGCCAATACCAAAACCGCCGTCGAAGAAATCGTTCGTTGGTCATCGCCAGTGATTCACTTTCGTCGTACCGCCACGCGTGACACCGAGATTCGCGGCGTCAAGATCAAGCAAGGCGAAAAAATCGTGATGTGGTACAACTCGGCCAACCGTGACGAAGAGGTGTACGACAACCCATACATCTTTGATGTAACACGCACCGCCCAACCTGCCCAGGTGGGCTTTGGTGCTGGCGGGCCGCACTTCTGCTTAGGTGCCAACTTGGCACGCCGCGAAATGGGCGTGATGTTTGAAGAGATCTATAGGCGCATGCCCAACTTGCAAATCACTGGAGAGCCTGCCTACCTGCAGAGCAACTTCATTAACGGCATCAAGCGCATGCCGTGTCGCATTAACCCCTAAGAACTCGGTTCACAAGCGACCAAAAAGCATCGCAACCCATCTCGAGGTGCTCGACAGGAGTGTCTTCTTCTTTAGTGTGCGAAAGGCCGTTTGTCGACGACGTAAAAATCATCGCTGTGGGGATACTACGAGCCATCTCTGAAGCATCGTGGAGCGCACCACTCGGGATTTCAACAACAGTGTCATGAACCTCACCGATTGACTGACGCGTCATCTCAATGAGTTTTGGGTCAAAGATCATTGGATCAATTGCAAAAATATGTTCTACCTTGACATGACAACCCTCGTGCTCGGCCCACTTGGTTGCAGATGCCAACGATTCGTTCAGCATGTTGTTCAAACTTGTTGCATCAATATGCCGCATGTCGAGAGTGACCATAGTTTCACCAGGCACTGCAGTAACAACACCAGGCTTGCAACTGATTGAACCAACCGTTGTCACTCCATTGTGCAAAACGCCGATGTCTGCAACTTCCAAAATAAATCTGCTGGCAGCGCGCAATGAATCCTTACGCATTGCCATTGGCATAGTGCCCGCGTGTGCAGCCTGGCCATTGAAGATGAATCGCTTGCGTTCGATGCCCACTGTGCCGGTCACTACCGCAATTGGTTGCCCCATCTGTTCAAGCACTGGGCCTTGCTCAATGTGCAGTTCAAGATATGCAGCGATGGTGTCACGGCGCTTTTCGCACTGCTCCAACGCATTCAGGTGCACGCCGTGCTCGGCCAAAGTCTCGACAAGACCTGCGTTGTTTTTGTCTTTCAAACCCGCAAGCACTTCAAGATCAAGACTGCCCGCAACGGCAGCAGAGCCAAACAAACTTCTACCAAACCTTGCGCCCTCCTCGTCTGCCCAGTCGACGAGTGCAATTGTGCGAGCTGGCTTTGGGCCATCACACAAAGCCCTCATCACTTCAAGGCCGGCCATCACGCCAAGTGCGCCATCGAGCCAACCCCCACTTGGTACAGAGTCGAGATGCGAACCGATCACGATTGTCTCTTTGGACTCACCGCGCAAATAGGCCCACAGGTTGCCAGCCTCATCTTGTTCAACTTCGAGTGACAAGGTGGATAGTTGC
>CAINTF010000121.1 GCA_903853285.1 uncultured Acidimicrobium sp.
CAACACCGCCACCTTGTGACAAACCGGCCATAACACCGCACGCAGACCACATACCGCGCATGCCACGGATCGGACCAACAAGAGGGTTGCCGTCAGGGGAGAACGTGAATGGACCGTTGACAAACTTCTTGATACCCGCACGACCAACTGCAGGGAAGTGAGCAAACCCACGCTCAAGCTCAGGTGCAATGCGCTCAAGATCGTGTGGCAACAATTGGAAGACGAAATCCCATGGGGTTTCTTTCGCGGCCCAAGGACGGTTTTCTTGTTCGTATGTTCCGAGCAAAATGCTCTGACCTTCTTGACGCGCGTAGATTTCGCCAGCGAAGTCAATGATGTGCGGCAATTCGCGACCCATTGTCTTGTTGTATTCAATAACTTCGTCCATTGGCTCGGTCATGAGGTAGTGGTGTTCCATTGCCAACACTGGCAATTCGAGACCACACATGCGTCCAACTTCTCGCGCCCACAAACCGCCAGCATTCACAACATGCTCAGCATGAATTGTGTGGTCTTTGTCGGTGATGACATCCCATGTTCCGTCTGGTCGGTGGTTGAGTCCGGTTACCCACGTGTCGGTGTACACCTCGGCACCGCGATTTTTTGCGCAGATTGCGTATGCGTGCGTGACGCCGTATGGGTCAACCGAGCCTTCGTCTTCGTCGTACAACGCACCGACGAAGTATTTCTCTTCGAGCAGCGGGTTGAGTGCTTTCGCTTCCTTCATTGACAACATTTCCATGTGCATGCCCAAGTAGCGACCACGAGCCTGCGCCATGCGCAAGAAGTCAAGGCGCTCAGGTGTGTCGGCGAGCATGAGTCCGCCTGGCAAGTGAATGCCACAATTTTGACCAGACTCTTTTTCGATTTCTTTGTACAAGTTGACGGTGTACTGCTGCAAGCGAGCAACGTTTGGGTCACCGTTGAGTGTGTGCATGCCACCAGCTGCGTGCCATGTTGAACCTGCTGTGAGTTGCTTGCGCTCGACGAGCACTACATCTGTCCAGCCGGCTTTTGTGAGGTGATACAACACCGAAGCGCCAACGACGCCTCCACCGATTACTACAACGCGTGCTGATGATTTCATATTCAATTTCCTTTTTGTGTCGAATGAAAATTATGAAAGATGTAAAAAACTAGAAGTCAGTAGCTACGCCACCCTCGGCGAGTCGGCGGGCACGAAATGCGTCGAGTTCCTCAATGATTGCCGGGTCCATTGCTGGCTTCTCGTAGCCATCTAGGTATGCCTGGGCGAGTTGACGTGCCTTTTGATCCGTGGTTGGCTTGCCGGCTTCTTCCCACGACTCGTAGTTGCGCCAGTCAGAAAGAATTGGCTTATAAAACGCATCGCGGAAACGATCTTGTGTGTGCTGTACGCCAAAGTAGTGACCGCCTGGACCAACTTGTCCAATGGCTTCGTGTGCAAGTGTCGCTTCATCAACAACAATTGGCTCGAGGTATGCAGCAACCATTGCTAGTAGATCGGCATCAAGAACAAACTTCTCAAGCGAGGCGTGAAGTCCACCTTCCATCCATCCAGCGCCGTGCATCAACACATTGACGCCACCCTGGATTGCTCCCCAGAGTGAAAACACGCTTTCGTATGCGGCCTGTGCATCAAGTGCGTTTGCAGCACACACATTGCTCGAGCGGTATGGCACGTTGTAGCGACGTGCAAGTTGTCCGCCGGCCATTGCGGTGCGCATATATTCGGGTGTTCCAAATGCGGGAGCACCGGACTGCATGTCAACGTTTGAAGTAAATCCGCCGTATGCAACTGGAGCACCAGGTCGTACGAGTTGTGTGAAAACCATGCCAGCAAGTGCCTCGGCATTTTGTTGGGCGAGTGCGCCAGCAAGTGTGATTGGTGCCATTGCTCCAGCCAACGTGAACGGCGTGATGATGATGATCTGGTTGCGCGAAGAAAACTCCATGATGCCTTGCAACATCGGAATGTCGAGACGCAATGGTGAAGAGGAGTTGATGATCGAGAACACGGATGGTTCTTTGTCGAGTGTTTCTGGCGACACTTGACGTGCGATACGAGACATCTCGAGCACGTCTTGGTTGCGTTGACGACCAAGGCTGTAGCAGTGAATTGCTTTGTCAGTCATAGTGAGCATGTCGTACGAACACTCGATGTGACGAATTGATGCGTGCAAATCAACTGGCTCAACTGGATAACCAGCGGTGAAGTGCACGATGTTGAACATCTGAACAAGTTTGAGCAGATCTTGGAAGTTCTGACGATTACCAGCATGACGAGTGCCGTCAAGTTCCATAAAGTTTGGTGGGCTTGCAACCGAACCAAATGCCATCCAGTTGCCACCGATATTGAGCGTGTGGTCCGGGTTTCGAGCGTGCAACTTAAATTCGCTTGGGCATGTCTTGATTGTTTCGAGAACCATTTCCGGGTCAAATCGAACTCGGTTGTCGGTTATTTTTGCGCCAGCTTTGGCAAGCAAGTCGCGAGCTTCTGGCAACAAGAAGTCCATGCCGTAGTCCGAGAGAATCCGAAGTGAAGCAAGATGGATGCTTTCGAGTTCGTCGTCGCTCACCACTTTGGTGGGCGCGTAGTTCATGCGTGGTTGGCGAAACGGTTTCTGCTCAGGAAGCAGAGAACGAGGGCCAGCAGCTTGTCGTTCGCGGCCGCGACGACGTGGACCTCCAGCTTCAACTTCAGGCACGGTTACCTCTCCAAATGCACAATTTCCAATAGGACTAAAGGAAATAGGCTAGTGCTCAAGGCTTGGCTAGCGATAATTAAGGCCCAAATTTACTGGCTAATGCCTTTGTGAAATTGAAGGCGAATGATTATTGACTGCGACTATTGGCCTCGGCGACGGCGAATTTCGGCAGAAATAGCAGGCACGACCTTGTGCAAATCGCCAATCACGGCATAGCCAGCTTTGGTCACGATATTTGCTTCGCGGTCCGTGTTGATCGCCAAGATATTTTTCGAGGCCATTGCACCAACCCAGTGCTGAATGGCGCCGGAAATACCGCAAGCAATGTAGATATCTGGTGCAATACGGGTACCTGTTTGGCCTACCTGATCGGTGTGGTTGCGCCAGCCGTTATTGGTAACTGCTCGTGAGCAGCCGACGATTCCGCCCAAGAGGCCGGCCAATTCTTCGAGTGGTCCGAATGCTTCCGCCGATCCAACTCCTCGTCCACCGCTGACGACTACCGGCGCTGTTGCAAGTGTGACACCAGCAACACGCTCGACTCTGTCGCGTACGAATGAATGCATGACGGATGCATCCAACTCAACATCAATAACTGCGACTTTGGCAGTTGTTGGTACTTCAACGGGTTCGACTGTGTGGTTGGCAAGCGTGACAAGTTTGATCGATGCATCGAGTTGTGCGTTTTCGAGTAGTGATCCACCCCAACGTGCGCGCGTCATTCGCAATGGTTGTGTTCCATCAAATGCGGCGTCAAATTCAATGCAGTTCATTGAAGCCGGCAGATCAAGTCGTGCGGCTACTTGGGCAATCACTTCGTGTCCACGTTCGGTTCCGCATCCAATAACAACCTGTGGTGATGTTTTGCGCACAACTTGAGCAACTGACTCGCCCCATGCTTCAGGACCGAAATCTATGAGCGCTGCATGATGTGCTTGATGAATAGTCGTTGCTCCAAACACAGCGATTGAATTGCTCAACGCATCTGCATTTGCGCCGACGGTTACCGCTTCCATTGTTGTGTTGATTTGTTTGGCAAGATTGTGACCAGCAGTAAGTGCACCGAGAGATGCTGGCGTCATTGTGCCTCGATCGTGTTCAACTACAACGAGCACGCTCATTTGAATACTCCAAGCTCGACAAGTAGGTCGACAACTGCCGACGCTGCTTCTGGACCAGTGCCAAGAATCTGTGTGTTACTCACACGCTCCGGCGGGCGCTGCAACTGAATCATTGTTAGTCCACCAGCTTCGGCGGCAATCTCGGTGCGCTGAATTTCAACTTTTTTGGAAGCGAGGCGACCCTTCATTGTTGGGTAGCGGGGGAGGTTGATTCCTTCACGCACGCCGATGCATGCAGGAAGTGGCAAGTTGTAAATCTCTTGGCCTGCATCAGACTCGCGACGGATTGTTGCAATTCCGTCTGCGACATCAATGCCCTTTGCTCCATTGACCATTGGTCGGCCAAGTTTGACCGCTGCACGAACACCAACTTGGTAACCACACGAGTCAGCGGATTCATTGCCAAACAAGATCAAGTCGTATGTCCCGTTCGCAGTTTCTAGTGCGTTAATGGCGGAACTAATTGCAGATGCGGTTCGCTGCGCATCCCAGTCCATGCCTTCGATCGGCACCAATACTGCCTTAACCGCGCCGACGCTTGCTGCAGTGCGCAGTTGTTCTTCCGCCAGGACATCGCCAAGTGTCAGCACCGTGACTTCGCCACCATGCTTTTCTACAAGTTGAACAGCCGCTTCGACCGCACATTCTTCGTGTGGGCTAACAGTGAAACCAAGAAACGCGGTGTCAACTTGCTGACCATCTTCGGTGATGTTGATGCGTGCGCCAGGGGCTGGCACACGTTTTACACAGACAAGAATGTTCATGACTTGTGAAAAGTTTCTAGCTCTTCATCCGTGCATCGGTTGGGTCAAACAACGGTTGCGAACCAACGCGAGCCACTCGCACTGGATACATCTCGTTCATGTACATCACGCGCAGTTCGTTGCCTTCGACGGCGTGTTCCGGAGTGAGGTAGGCGAGCAACAAGTATTTGCCAAGTGATGGTGCTGCACCAGCAGTAGTCACGCGTGAAACGCGGCCCTTGGTATCAACAATACGTTGTCCATCTTTTGTCAAAATTGGTTCGTTGCCACCAGTTGGAAAACGCTTGATGCCCGACTTACTGGTGTTGTCGATCATTTCGAGTGTGCACATGATGGCGGCTGGCTTTTCGTCGCGAGCCTTCATGTACTCGGCCTTGCCAATGAAGTCTGCCGACTTCACTTTGGCGCGGTTGAGGCCGGCTTCCATTGGGTTGTACTCGCTCTCGAGCTCTGCACCCATGAGGCGGTATCCCTTTTCGATACGTCCAGTTACGGCGTACACGCCCATGCCCACAGGAATGATTTCAAATTCCTTGCCGGCTTCTGCGATTGAATCCCAGAGGCGAAGGCCGTGCTCCATCTTGGTGTAAATCTCCCAGCCGTTTTCGCCAACATACGAAATGCGGAACATGGTCGCAGGAACACCGTCAATCAACACCTCGCGCACTGAACCGTATGGGAAGTTTGCTTGGCTGACATCGAATGGAACCAACTTGCCTTCGGCGTTGATGTTTTGTGTTGCTTTCGCCATTGTCTTTTCTGCGTTAGGACCCCATACGCCGATTGTGCACAATGCACTTGACATGTCGGTGAATGTCACTGATCCGTCTTGCGGCATGTACTTGGTGAACCAATACTTGTCGCGACCACCATCGAATGCACCGGTGATAACGCGGAAGTGGTTTGCACCGAGGCGCATGATCGTCAAGTCTCCGCGGAAGCCGCCACCCTGGGTGAGTAGTGGGGTGTAGACGGAGCGACCAACAGGAACATCAACGTTATTGACGCACATGTATTGCAAGAACGCCATGGTGCCTGGGCCGGTGAAATCGAACTCATTGAAAGCTGTGAGGTCAACCATGCCAACTGACTCGCGCATCTGCAAATGTTCTGCGTTGGTGATTGGTGACCACCAGCGTGCATCCCATTCACTTGGGCGACCTTCACACTGACCCTTGAACTTGTCC
>CAINTF010000122.1 GCA_903853285.1 uncultured Acidimicrobium sp.
CGAATTTGACTACTGCTGTGTGCATGCAAGCTTTGCTCTTCGCGATGCAGGGTTTGAAACAATCATGGTCAACTGCAACCCAGAAACGGTGTCAACTGACTACGACACTTCGGATCGTTTGTACTTTGAGCCGTTGACTCAAGAAGATGTCATGAATGTGATTGAAGCAGAAACACTCGCTGGCGGAATTGCTCCTCGAGTGATTGTCGGTCTTGGTGGTCAGACGCCATTAAAGCTTGCAAATCAGATTCCGGTTGAGCTCATTGCAGGCACTTCGCCACACTCAATTGACCTAGCAGAAGATCGCAAGAAATGGAGTGCTTTGTGTGAACAACTCAAAATCACTCAGCCTCCTGGTGGTACCGCATTAACAATTGATGAGGCAAAGAAGATTGCATTGAAAGTTGGGTATCCAGTATTGGTTCGACCAAGCTATGTATTGGGCGGTCGCGCGATGCAGATTGTGCACGACGAAGCGCACCTAGAACGAGCGATGCATGAACTCACTGTTGCCGGAACACTCGGCAGAGAAGGTGGGCTTTCATCTGAACGGCCAGTACTGATTGATCGGTTCTTGGATGACGCCACAGAGATTGATGTGGATGCAATTCGCGATTCGACTGGCGAAGTTCTGATCGGGGCTGTGATGGAACACGTTGAGGAGGCTGGAGTTCACTCTGGTGATTCGGCATGTGTTATTCCTCCTCCGACGCTTGAAGCATGGGTTATTGAGGCTGTTGAGTCATATACAAAAGTGATTGCCAACGCACTTGATGTGCGTGGACTGATCAACGTGCAATTTGCCGTAGCTAGCTCACAGATCTACGTGATCGAAGCGAATCCTCGTGCAAGTCGCACGGTTCCGTTTGTAGCCAAAGCGACCGGCGTGCCATTGGCGAAAATTGCAAGCAGGGTCATGCTTGGCGCTTCATTAGCTCAATTGCGAACCGAAGGGCTCCTGAAGAAGCCAGTAACTGGCAAGCATGTTTCAGTGAAAGAAGCCGTGCTCCCATTTAGTCGTTTTCCAGAAGTAGACACCGCGCTTGGACCAGAGATGCGTTCAACCGGAGAAGTGATGGGTATCGATTCCACGTTCGGTCGGGCGTTCGTGAAAGCCGAGATTGCTGCCGGAACGGAATTGCCAACAAGCGGCATGGTGTTCTTGTCACTCAACGACCGCGATAAGCCGAGCGGACTCGTGGTTGCTAAGCGTCTACGCGAACTGGGTCTTGGCATTGCAGCAACAACCGGAACTGCCGATTATTTGCAACGCTTTGGTCATCCTGTTGACCGTGTCGTTGGAAAAGTTTCAGAAACAACAGCCAAAAAGAATTCTCAGCCGGAAGATGCAGTTGAGTTGATTAAGCGGGGTGAAATTTCTTTTGTGATCAACACACCGCAGGGCAGAGGCGGTCGTTCGGACGGCGAAGCTATTCGCAAAGCAGCAAACATCTTTAGGGTCTCCTCGGTGACCACGATCAATGCGGCGTTGGCAGCAATGCAAGGTCTGTTTGAACAACAGGAACATCCACTCGAAGTGAAGTCATTACAGGAATATCACCAGCAGTGAGATTGCGATCGCGATCACCGCATTTGGCAACGCATGTTGGATCGGTGTCGCTGAAGAATCCGGTCATGACCGCTTCGGGAACTTGTGGTCTTGGAACTGAACTAGATGCGTATATGCCATTGCGCGAACTCGGTGCAGTAGTAGTCAAATCTTTGGCATCTTTCGAATGGGGCGGAAATCCGAAGCCTCGGTTGCACCCGACCGCAAGTGGAATGCTCAATGCGGTTGGACTACAAGGTCCAGGCGTCGAACAGTGGATAGCAAATGATCTCCCGCAACTGAACGATATTGGCGCAACAGTTGTGTGCAGCATCTGGGGTTTTGGAGTGCAGGATTACATTGATGCTGCGCGCATGCTTGCGCCTGTCAAAGACAAGATTGCGGCATTGGAAATCAATTTGTCATGCCCAAACATGAAGGCGGCAGTTGTTGGCGAAAATAAACCCCATGCCATGTTTGCTCACGACGCAGATCTCGCGGCTCAAATTGTTGAAGCGGTAAGAGTTTCTGGATTGCCGCTGTGGGCAAAATTGTCGCCCAATACTGACCGTATTGGAGATGTTGCAGAGGCTTGCATGAATGCGGGGGCCCAAGCATTGACATTGGTGAATACATCTCTTGGAATGATTATTGACACGAAGACCGGTCGACCAGCGCTTGGAAATGGCGGCGGTGGTTTGTCTGGAAGGGGAATTCATCCAATTGCTGTTCGGGCAATATCTGATATTTACGGACGAATACCAGGTGTGCCAATTGTCGGTGTCGGTGGGGTAACCAATGGGTCGGAGGCTCTCGAAATGATGTTGGCAGGGGCCAGTGCCGTACAGGTGGGTACTGCTTCCTTCGCCGAACCAAAGGCCGCTTACCGAATTGCTGGTGAATTGTGCAGATGGGCGGAGCGCCACAAGATCTCGAGTTGGTCCGAAGTAATTGGTTTGAGCCACCGCGGCGGTTTTCGTGATTCGGGTAAGTAGAGATCAAGGGTGAACGGTAAAATAGATCAATGACGACCTCAACCAAACTGCCGAGTGAGCGTCAAGCGGCTGTGTTGCCATTGCATCTTTTGCGCCAGCAAATGGATGCAGTACTCGTTCAAGTTGAGAGCGGTTCACTCAACATTGATGCGATTCTGTTACAAGATGAGCTCGATGAAGCCAGCAGTGTGTTGTACGCATGCAAGCTGATTGAAGTTGTTCCTGGAATTGGAAAAGTCAAAGCACGACATTTATTGGCACACATGAATGTGAGCGAGACAGAACAAACTGGCAATTTGAGTGTTGACCAGAGAAGCAAACTTGCGCAGTTGATCGCAAAAGAATTGGTTTCGTCATGACTTCTGCGGCTAAGTCATTAACCATTGTCGTATCTGGTCCAGGTGGTGTTGGAAAGAGCACGATCGTTGAAGAGCTTGTGAAGCGCGATGATCGCTTGTGGTTGAGTCGGTCATGGACTACACGCGAGCGC
>CAINTF010000123.1 GCA_903853285.1 uncultured Acidimicrobium sp.
ACTGCAACATCGCATGCCTGTTGTGCGGTCAGGCGCAACTTTTCTTTCAGGATGCTTGCGAGTGTGCGTCCTTGCACGAACTCCATTGCAATGAAGTACGTGTTGTTAACTTTGCCCCAGTCATATACCGCAACAATATTTGGGTGAGTAAGTCCAGCAGCAGATTGTGCCTCTCGCCGAAAGCGCTCAACAAAGTTTGGGTCTTTTGCATATTCGGGAAACAACACTTTGAGCGCGACAGGACGATCAAGCAACAAATCGTGCGCCATAAACACTTCTGCCATGCCACCGCGACCAACACTGCGCTCGACACGGTATCGATCGTTGACAATTGGCATATTGCTAGACATGTTTATTAGCCATATCTATTAGCCGTTTGCTTTCATTACTGCATCAAATATTTTGAGATACGAGCGAGCCTTATCGACCGAATCAAAGCGCTGCACTCTGTCGATCTCTCGCTGAAACTCCGACTTCATTGCTGTGCGTTTCGTGGTCGAAACTTCAACAACGGTTGGTTTGATCCACAGCAATCCACCAGGTTGACCCTTGTAAATGGCAATAGTTGCCGAAGAAGACGAATTGGTAAACGCCACAAAATATCCGCTGCGCTGGTGACGAACCGCAACAAGCCCACCAATAGCAAGAATCATTACAACGACGAGCGCGAGAATCCGCTTTTTGATTGACGAGGTGTTTTCAGAAGCAATAACTGGAGCAATATCTGGGTCAACAACCGTTGGAGCCGTGGTTTCGATGTTGACATCAATGACAATCACCGTGATGTTGTCACGACCACCATGTCGTTTCGCGGCACTCACCAAACGCTCGGCAACGTGTTGTGGCGTGCTGTGCTCTCGCATCATTTCTGTAATCTCGTCTAGAGGTACTTCGTCTACGAGTCCATCGCTGCACAACATAAAGCGATCATGGTCAAACATCGGAATTGTCCACGTATCGACCGAAACCTGTGCATCAATTCCAAGTGCTCGTGTAACGATGTTGCGACGGGGATGCGTGCGAGCCTCATCTACGGTCAAGAGACCCTCTGTAACGAGCTCTTGTACATATGAATGGTCAACGCTCAGTTGTCGCAACTCATCAGAGCGCAAAAGATATGTCCGCGAGTCACCAACATTGGCAATCACAATTTGCGATGGCTGATCTGATTCGCTTGTTGACTCAAGCAACGCAGCAGCGGTCAGAGTTGTTCCCATTCCACGCTGATCGGTAGTTGCTGTTGCTGCGGTAAAAATGGCGCTGTTGAGGTCGCGAACCACTTGAGCAAAGGTCTCAGCCGACGAAACACCACTGAGTGCCACACCTCGCAGATGCGCAATTGCCATGGCGCTCGCAACTTCGCCTGCATTATGTCCACCCATGCCATCTGCAACGGCAAATAATCCTTGTTCTGCAACATACGAGTCTTCGTTCTGGCCTCTCAAATTGCCAACATCGGTGGCTGCACCGATAGCAAGATTCAACATGGCACCTAAAGGCAACTATGCCTGCTCAAAGTGCAGTTGTAACGATCCAAGAGCAATAAATTGTCCATGATTGAGCAGTGTTGGTTCGGCAATGAGCACGCCATCCACTTTCGTGCCGTTGGTGCTACCGAGGTCTTCAATGGTCCAGCCGTCGTCGCCAGCGCGAAACCGAGCATGTACACGGCTGATGTTGTTGTCAGCAATAACAATTGTGCATGATGCCTGGCGACCAATAGTCACAAGGTCACCATCGAGAGGGTGGCGCGAACCATCGACAAGCACCACAGCAGCAGGTCTTACTTCGAGCTGTCGTGGTTGTGCGATCGGCTCCCGTGGCGTAGTTGTTGTAGTGCCAACTTTGACTACACATGACCCAATGCGTTGCGCGACATCTTCTTCAAGTACCACATCGGCTTCACCAGCAATGTTGTAACCCTCGTATTTGGCATGATTAGCAATTGCTTGACGCAGTTCACTCAATAGTGGTTTGGCGACATCGCTCAGTGCACCAAGGTCAGATTTGTGAAGTCCAACGACGTAGCGCTGCGCAACTTGGCCATCCTGCTCGGCGGCTTGGTCATCCATTGCGGCAATGATTTGGCGACCGATCTCAATTGGTCGAATTCCAGTGCGTCGCGTGCGTGTTAACACTCCACCATTCTACGCCCTTGCAGGCGACCAAATGATCTATGCGGGTTGTCGAGAATAGTCTTCTCTGCCGAAATAACGCTTCCAGCGTTTTTCAAGCATGGCCATTTCGTGAGGTTTGACAGCGGGGTCTCGAGTCAATGACTCAAAATGAAAGAGACGAGCGAGCGGAGTCCACACGATGTGGTAACCCGCTTCAAGTACTTTGTTTCCAAAATCAAGATCATTAAAACACGCAGGGAAGTCGATCGAAAAACCACCAAGCTCTTCGTAAATAGAGCGATGAATCGCAGCGCAGGCTGCAGTAACTCCACTCACTCGGCGAGTCACGCCAAACATTCCAAACTTGCCTGTTTGGTTGGATGACAAGCCGCTTCCAATGTTGTGTGGGGATGGGATATTGGTGTGTCCAGCGCTTTGAATCCGTGAGTCTTCAAGCAACAGCATTGGACCAACCATGGCAACACCGGGAAA
>CAINTF010000124.1 GCA_903853285.1 uncultured Acidimicrobium sp.
CGACCCGATGACATGGATAGTGTCCGAATGTTCTCCCAACTGAATGAGACGATCGCGGGCGCCATCGTTAGCTACAAGATGGATGTGAGAAAGTTTGCTGACCGCGTGGCGAATTACTCCATCAATAGTTCCAGAGAGTTCGCCACCTTCAACATGCACAACAGTTGTGTTGCGAAGTGCTCCAGCAATTGCCCCCGCTAACGCCTCCGGCCGGTCGCCATGCACGACTAGAGCATCAGGTACATGATCGGTGATGAACTGTGAAAGGCCAGTGATGGTGTTTGCAACGACAACATCCATAGTGTCGCCGTCTTGTTGGTTGAGAAACGAGATGATTGGAATATCGGTGGGGATTGTGCGCTTGACTTCAAGAACAGTGCTACCGAATCGCGGAAGCATGTGCATTCCCGTGGCGAATACTGAAACTCGGCAACCTTCTTCGTGTGCTGCAATGATCAGCGGTTTAATTTTTCCGAAATCGGCGCGTGTGCCGGTGAGGAATGCGATGTGTCGTTTACTTGACATCCGACCACCGAAGTTGTTCACCCCGCGTAATCGCTCGTGTGGACTGCTTGCCGAGGACTTTGTCTAAGTCAAAAGCGAGAATCTCGCCTGTGCCTGGTCGCTTTACCCAAATATTTGATTCGTCTAAGACGTCTCCGGGATTAACAGGTGCGATCGCAACTACTGACGCATATGCGAAATCGATAGTTGGTTGTTCGCCGCCAAGAACCGTCTTTGAACCTCCACTAGCAGCATGAACAATTTTGGAGCCCTCGACGAGTTCGCGGAATCCAACGGGGTCAACCGAAATTTCGATATCTTCGCCGATCCATTTCATGTCGCTCGTGAAGTGTCTCTCGATGATTGATGCACCAAGAGCTACAGCGGCGAGGGAAGGCAAGTTGGACAGTGAGTGATCTGAAATACCGATAACCGCTGTAGGAAATTCATTGCGCAATTGAGTGATACTGCCAAGTCGAATGTTTTCATATGGAGTTGGATACATACTCGTGCAATGCAACAGACTGAATTGCGAATTTTCTTGAACAAGAACATCGACAGTACGACGAACTGAGTCCAAGTCGTTCATGCCTGTGCTCACAATGATTGGCCGGCCAAATCGAGCGATGTGGCGAACGAGTGGAAGATTATTGCACTCACCAGACCCAATTTTGAACGCTGCCACATCAAGTGCATCAAGTCGATTTGCAGCTTCACGTGAAAATGGAGTTGAAAGAAAAATGAGTCCGCGATCTTCGGCATGTTTTTTGCATGTCAACTCTTCAGCTTCGGACAAGGTGCATTGTTCCATGATGTCCCAAATGGAGCGAGTGGAGTTAGCAGGGATGACATTGTTGGGGATCATCTCATCGTCTACCGAATGAGATTGAAACTTGACGCATTCGCCACCTGCATCTGCAACATCATCAATCATCTGGATGGCCCGAGTGATATCACCACCGTGGTTGATACCTATTTCTGGGATCACGAACGGAGCAAATGCATCTCCAATCTTGCGGGATGCGATTGTAAGTTCGCGGACGTTCATGGCCATGATGTGATCCTTATTTGAGGAGGCTGGTCGTTGTGGTGACGAGGTAGGCAAGGACAACAGATATAACGAGTGCGAGCATTGCCCCCACCACCAAGGATCCCGCGCCAAGCTGAGATGCGGCATTGATGCGCTGCTTCTGATCTGGCTCTCTATATAGAGGTGTATTAATCGTTTTTTGAATTTCTACGCGGACAGCCGAACCCTGTTCTGGCGTGGCAGGCTTAGAGCGACCGACCAGCACAATGGCACCAAGCGTCAGAACGGCAATCAAGACAGTTCTGATGGTGGTACCAGCAACCGAAGTAGCCACGGAAAGAGCGATGAGCGAAGAAAACAGCATCACGATGAATAACAGCGTACCCTTCCCGCCGCCGTCTGTGCAGAGCGCGCCAGTACTTGAATTCAGCGTGGGCGATCCTGCTCGCATCAATCGACGCCTGTGGTGGGCATTGCCAATATTGACAATTGCATGGATTGGGCTCATCGCGATACTTGCTGCTTCTCTCACTCCACTGAAATTGTGGGAACTTGCACCGGGCTCCGCAGAACAAGTCTCCAATCGACTGACTTTTGAGAAGTCAACACTCTCCAAGGTGATGCGTTACCCAGCGAAGACACCGGTACTTTTTGTTACTGCATTTGGCAGCAAGCTCAGTGCGCTCGATGCTTTTGCTGGCGCACTCGACAACGATGTTGACATTCAGTCATTTAAAGAACGGTACGGAACATCGACACCCTCCGAACAGCAACGCCTCGGTTATCAATCGATGACGACCGCCAAACAGATTGCCGAATATGTTGCCTATACAAGACTCGGCCTAGATGCATCGTTCGTCTATGGAGACATCATCGTCGAAGAACTTGTGTGTCTCAAT
The DNA here is from genome assembly GCA_903853285.1 of uncultured Acidimicrobium sp. Classification (GTDB taxonomy): domain Bacteria; phylum Actinomycetota; class Acidimicrobiia; order Acidimicrobiales; family Ilumatobacteraceae; genus UBA3006. Next base: position 2,434 of record CAINTF010000124.1, read on the forward strand.
AACCCAGGACCGCTCAGCGGCTGCAAGCAATTGCAACTCGGAGACACCATTACCTCGTTTGACGGAGAGCCAACTACTACATTGCTTGAACTTTCGCCTTTAATGGCGGGTCATGCACCAGGTGACATCGTTTCTCTGACGGTCAAACCAGCTGGCACACCTGACGGTTCATCGATAGAAGTTGCGAAAAGAATTCAATTGATTGCCGACCCCGACACTCCCACACGAGCAATCATCGGATTCATTCCAGCTGATACGCGCACCGTGCAACTTCCGTTTGAAGTTGGTATTGACACTGACCGAATTGGTGGTCCATCTGCAGGGCTCGCATTCACCCTTGCTTTATTGGACGAACTCACACCTGGAGATTTGATGGGTGGAGTGAAGGTCGCAGCAACCGGCACTATCGGTGAAGATGAATCTGTTGGCGCGATTGGCGCACTCGCACAAAAAGCCGTTGCAGTAAAAGCAGCTGGAGCGAAGGTGTTTTTGGTGCCAAAGGGACAAAGCGAAGATGAATTGGCTGCCGCTCGACGTGTAGTCGGGTCTTCGGTACGTATCGAGCCTGTCGCCAATTTGACTGAAGCACTCGCAATTCTCGAATCTCTTGGAGGCAGTGGTATCAGTAATGCCACAATCGACCTATAGCCAAGGCGTACTCTTGTTTGCATGGCGATTTCTTTTTCGCGCCCCGACCCGTCTTCACCGGCGGCAGTTGGATCAGCGCAATTCACGGTCACACGGCGTGGCTTTGACACAGAAGAAGTCCGTGATTTTTTACGAAGTGTTTCAGCCGAACTAGGTCGACTGCAGGAACGTGAGCGCTTTTTGGAAAGCGAATTGCGCGCGATGCAAACCCGCGGCATGTCTGGGCCAGGAGTGCTCGACGAGGAGACCGTTACAGCATTGTTGGGCGAGGAAACTGCACGAGTACTAACTGTTGCCCGCGAAGCTGCCGCACAAATGAGAGTGCGGGCCGCCGAAGCCGCCGAACGCCTTGTACGTGAAGCAAATGCGGATGCAATTCGTGTTCGGGAAGATGCCGACATTGAAACTTCTCGCCGACGCAGTGATGCAGCATCCGATGTTGAAGCCGAACTTGAATTGGCTAAGCAACAGGGTCGCGAGATGGTGAATGAAGCGCGTGAGTACCGCGAAAAAGTATTGTCCGAATTGGCTCGTCGTCGAGAACTTGCAAGGCAACAGATTGAACAACTGATTCACAGTCGCGACAGATTGGTCAATGCATTTGATCGTGCTCGTCTTGCCGCCAATGACGTAGTTGGAGACCTCGCCGAGTTTGATGATTTGTCGAACGAAGTGGCACACGCAACCGGAATAACCAAACCAACCAGCGAAAACAGCAATGGTTTTGTTGACCACACTCAGGATCCCGAAGCGATTCCACAAAAGATGGCCGAAACACAAGTGCTTGAAGTTGTGGACATCGAAATTTTGGAAGAAGTTGTTGAGCAAGACGAGATTGTGTTTGAAGTAACAGCTGAAGAAATCGCTGAAGAAGTTGTCGAGACCAACATCACCTCAATTCATGAGGAACAAATTGGCATGTCTGACCATCCATCTACAGACGCTCCAGTTGCAGAACGCATGGCTGAAGTCGTACAACTTTTTGGTAAAAAGCGTCGTGAAGCAACAGTTGTTTTAGTAGATGCGCCAATAGATTCACCCGAGCCAGAGCAAGATCTAAAGCCACCAGCCAAGGTGGAAGCGCCAAAGTTCGTTGAAGTGAAGTCTCAGACGTCCAAGACATCATCAAAGACCCCAGCCAAGAAATCAGTTGATGATCTTTTTGCAAATTTGCGTAAAACATCAACCGCCGAAGTTGCGCGCACAGCCAAACCAAAGGCTTCGTCAACGGAGACAACTGAGCCGCCGGCGCCAACAGCAACAAAGTCGACCTCACCAAAAGCCATTGTTCCAAAGGTCGATGGCTCTGTCTTTGTGCGACGAGACGAAGTACTGACTCCGATCATGGCGGCACTCACCAGCAAAATAAAGAGAGTGCTTGCCGACGAAGAGAACTCAATGCTTACTTACTTACAAGGCAAAAAGGCAGCAGTTGCTCTTGAAAAAGTCTTACCAGAGCCTTCGGCACACGTGCAGGGCTACATCGAGGCTGTGGCGGAAGATGTGATGTCTGCGGCAATGGGCGGTGCAAAGAGTTTGTCGTCAAGTTTGAAAGCAGACCTTCGTCGCAAAGTGACTTCGTCGGCAGTTATGCAGGTGATGTCAAAAAATATTGATGATGTATTGGTGCGACCACTCCGCGATCGAATTCAGCGTTGTGTCGAGCAGAGTGATGGAGATCGCGAAGAGATGTCAAAACTCATTCGCAGTGTGTACCGCGAATGGAAGATGCAGCGTGTCGAACAACACATTGGAGATATTGCTCGCTTGGCTTACAGCCGTGGCGCCTATCTGGTGTTAGATCAGGGAACTTCAGTTTGTTGGATGGTTGATCCAAATGGACCACCGTGTGCTGACGCAGAAGACAATTCGCTTGCCGGTGCAACCGCGCTTGGCTCGGATTTCCCAACAGGTCATTCGCACCCAATTGCTCACACTGGTTGTCGCTGTTTAGTTACTCCAATAGGCGAGTAATCTTGTTGGGGTGCGAAACCCCTCAGATTTACCACCACAACAGCCTCGTCGTTCTTCGTCAGGCGGTTTTCGAATTGCCAAGCCGGGCCGAAGCAGGATAATTGCAAGCGTGCTCATTGGAGCACTTGTCGCTCTATTTATTTCTGGAAAGAGCATTGCGTCTTTTTATGTTGACGTGCTGTGGTTTGACGCACTTGATAAGAGCAATGTGTACTGGTCGATACTTGGGACCAAAGCTTTGCTGGGTGTTATTTTTGTAGTCGCTTTTGCATTCATTTTGATAATCAATATGTGGCTTGCCGATCGCATGGCGCCAGATTTCATCCCACCCTCACAAGAAGAGCGAGCTCTTGCCGCGTATCGACAACTGATTGGCAAGCGTCAATGGCTCCTGCGAATTGTGGTCGGCATCATTCTTGGTCTGATGGTTGGCCTTCCAGCAATGTCGCAATGGCAAGACTGGATGTTGTTTGTTAATCAGCAGTCTTTTGGCATTAAAGACTCACTCTTCAACCAAGATGTGAGCTTTTACGTATTTCGGCTTCCGTTCCTTGGCTTTATTGTCAACTGGCTATTTGGCGCATTTATTTTGATCACACTGGTGACTGCTGCGATGCATTATCTCAATGGCGGCATTCGCTTGCAGAACCTAGGCAACAAAGTGACGCCTGCAGCAAAAGCGCATCTCTCAGTAATGCTGGCGATACTTGCTCTTGCCCGTGCCGCCGGATACTGGCTATCGCGTTTTGATTTATTGGGTTCGACTCGTGGGGTTGTGCAGGGTGCTACCTATACAGATGTAAATGCCCAGCTTCCAGCCATCAATTTGATGATCTTGGTGTCAATTGCTGTCGCACTTTTGTTCCTCTATAACGTGCGTCTTAAGGGATGGCGTATCCCGGTGATGGCGACACTGATGTGGATGGTTGTTGCTGTCGCGGCAGGAACTATTTACCCAGCATTGGTACAACGCTTTTCAGTGCAACCAGATGTAAGCACGAAAGAACTTCCGTACATTGCGACAAACTTGGAAGCCACGAAGCATGCAATGAATCTGACCGATGTCGTACATGTGCCTCTCTCCTTTGGTTCATTGAGCGCAAGTGATGTAACTGCCAATGATTCGCCGCTCAAAGATGTTCGACAATTGGATCCAACAGAAATGCGCGATCGCTTCGCATTGGATGAAGGCAAAACTTCGTTTTACACAATCAATGATTTGGATGTTGACCGTTACGCAATTGATGGACGTTTGCAACAGGTGGTTCTTGGCGCACGAGAACTCAATAGTGCTGGTATTCCTAACCGCACGTGGGTTTCACGCCACTTGATTTACACACATGGTTGCGGTGTAGTTGCAGCACCTGCGAGTCGTGTAACCACTGATGGTCGACCAACATATGTTGATCTAGGCATTACGCGTCCACAGTTGTATGTAGGCGAAGGTCTGAATGACTACGCGATTGTTTCCACAAAGCAAGCAGAACAAGCATGTCCTGATCTCAGACCCGAGGCGTATCAGTCAA
>CAINTF010000125.1 GCA_903853285.1 uncultured Acidimicrobium sp.
AAACGTCGTCACTGTTGACATATCTCGTGATTCCTGCTCGCACAACGCCACCACTTTCAGTCAGACCAAGCTGATCGACGGCTTCAACTGCGTACGAACTACCTGACCACACTGCGATCTTGGCGTCGGCGAGTATTTGGGCAACATGATCTGGGTGGTGACCATCGATGGTGAAGGAGACGGTGGGGGTTCTTCCTTCAAGTGTTGGGATGCCCCAGACCTTGACGTTGTCGATTGCCAGCAACCCAGAAAGCAGTGGCGAAAAAATGTCGTTCTCATAAGTCATGATTTTTTGCATGTCTTCTTCAAGCAAGAAGCGTGCCGCTGCTTCGACTGCGGCGATACCTTCGAAGTTTGGCGTACCGGTTTCAAATCTGCGTGGTCCTACATTTTCGGCAGGACGAACTTTGGCAACTGGCAAAGAATTGAGTAGGTCTGGATTTACGCACAGCACTCCGGCGTGAGGTCCGTACCACTTGTATGGCGAAGTGGCCAGCACGTCACAGCCAAGTTGGGCAACATTGATTGGTTGATGCACTGCCAGGTGAACTGCATCTACAAAGACTCGCGCTCCAACATCGTGTGCCGCATCGATGATCGGCTTGAGATTTGGCGCAGTGCCGAGCAAGTTGGATGCACCAGTAAGGGCAACCCACTTGGTATTTGGGGTGATCATTTTGAGCATTGCTTCGGTGTCGAGCATGAATGTTGCGGTACTAAATGGTGCAAGTACGTGTTCTGCTCCCGAGAGTTCACATGCAATACGCCATGGTGAGACGTTTGCGTCATGGTCGAGTTTTGTGCCGACCACTCTGTCGCCAGGCTTGAGCGTGCGTGCAACTGCCCGAGTGAAAGCCATTGTCATCGTTGTCATGTTGGCGCCTAAGCAAATGCCTTCTGGGTCTGCGCCAAACAAAGTGCCAACAACTTGACGTGTGCGGTTCAGTAGGGCATCACAGTCGTGGGCAGAGGAAAAATAACCGCCAGAGTTTGCATTTGATCCGCCAGCAGCGAAGTCGCTCATCGCACGAATTGCCGAATCAACCATCTGTGTGCCCGCAGGACCATCGAAGCGGGCCCAATCATTGCGAGCGCCAGGAAATCGGTTGCGAAGATCGTTCGGTGTGGTCATAGCGCGAACGGTACTACGAGTTGTGAAAGTTGTTGCGATTTATGAAGCGCGCTTGGCGGCTCGCTCGAGGCGTCGAGCAGTTTTGCCAATTGGTGCGATGTTGCGGTGGTCAAGATCGCCCACTTCAGTGCCGTTTGCAAAGCGCACGCGGTAACGGAGCCAGTTAAAACCATTGGCCAAAATAACCTTGCCCTCGCTGCCCGCTGGCAAACCATCTATGTCAACAGTGAGCTGTACTTTGTCACCATTTTTGAGGTCGATCTGGCCGGCATGCGGCGTTGCAAGTGAATGTGGTTTCCATGAGGCTGTCACAATTGAAAAGGGTACACTTTGCGCTCTGTGAAAAGCATCATTGAGACCCTCGAGGGCAACAAAGTCAAACTGTCAGTGGAAATTGACGAGGTCGAATTCGATCGAAATATCGATAAGGCCTTCCGCAAAATCGCTAATGAGATTCGTATTCCTGGATTTCGCCAAGGCAAGGCTCCGCGACAATTGTTGCAAGCCCAGATCGGACTTGGCGCCGCGCGTTCGCAAGCGATCCAAGATTCCATCCCAGAGTATTTGGCATTGGCCGTGCGTGAGCACGATGTTGACCTCATTGCGACTCCACAAATTGAAGTGACAAAGGGCGAAGAAGAGGGCATCTTGGGTTTTGATGCAACCTGTGAAGTTCGACCAATTGTGACTGTGCCTGGCTACAACGGTTTGCGTATTGAGTTGCCAGCTCTGCTCGTAAAAGAAGAGGACGTCGATGATGCAATGAAGTCTGAGCGTTCGCGACATGGTGTGCTGAAAGACGTAGATGCCGATCGTGCGATTGCAAAGGGCGATCATGTGTCGCTTGACTTGAGCGGATCTCGCGAAGGAACTCCAGTGCCAGGACTCAACGTTGAAGACTGGGCATACGAAGTGGGCAAGGGATGGGTGTCTCCAAGCTTCGATGAGAAATTGATCGGCGAGAAGTTGGGTTCGACTATTTCGTATTCGGAAGCGCCGAACGGCACTACCGACATCGCCGAGATGACTGTCGTTGTGAAAAAAGTGCAAGAGATGGTGCTCGACGATTTGACCGATGAGTGGGTAGCGGAACACGTTTCAGAATTTGAAACTGTTGATGCATGGAAGGCTTCGTTGCGCAAGCGCCTTGAAGAAATCAAACTCAATCAAACACGAAGCGTGTTTGTTGAGCGCACAACTTCAGCGTTGGCAGAACTGGTAACGATCGAAATTCCTGAAGCAATGATCGCCAGCGACTTGCAGGCGAGAGTGCGCAACACTGTCGAACAGTTTCAGTCGCAAGGCGTTTCGATTGATCAATGGTTGTCCGCAACTGGTCAAACGACGGAAAGTTTCATCGAAAATTTGCGCACCGAGTCGCAAAAAGCGGTCAAGGTTGATCTTGCACTTCGCGCAGTTGCTGTCGCACAATCGATTGCTGCCAGCGATGACGACATCGAACAAGAACTCGAGCGTATTGCGATGCAGGTTGGTCGCAAGGTCAATCAAGTGCGCAAGGCGTATCAAGAGAACGATGCGTTGACTGAACTGGCTGCCCAAATTCATAAATCGCAAGCCGTTGATTGGTTGTTGCGCAATTCGACCCTCGTAGACCCTGATGGCAATGCAATCAGTGCTGATGATCTATTCGGTGATGAGTCACAAGGCAATTCCACCGAATAAGCAAGCCGTACAACTACTATTTAGTTTTAGGACTTAAATAGTCGGCAGTGCTATTGGCTACTGACTAGACACCTTGCAAGGAGACGGCGTTATGCGTGAAGAAAATGTGATGCGGAACTATTACGTTCCCAATGTCACTGAGCAGACCAGTCGTGGTGAGCGCACGTCCGACCTCTACAGCAGGTTGCTCAAAGAGAACATTATTTTTCTGGGCACTCCAATTGACGACACGATTGCCAACCTCATCTGTGCACAGTTGATTCACCTCGAGAGTGAAAACCCCGACAAAGACATCAACATTTATATCAACAGCCCTGGTGGCGATATCACCGCGCTATTTGCGATCTACGACACAATGCAGTTCATCAAGAATGACATTGCGACTATTTGTCTCGGTCAGGCCGCTTCGGCTGCTGCTGTGTTGCTCGCCGCCGGCACGAAAGGCAAGCGCTTGGCTCTGCCACACTCACGAGTCTTGTTGCACCAGCCATATGGCCAGGTTGGCTACAGCCAAGTGACAGACCTCGAGTTGGCAGCACGCGAAATTTTGCGCATGCGCGAGTTGCTTGAAGGAATTTTGGCAGAGCACACCGGTCAGTCGGTTGAGCGCGTACATAACGACACCGATCGCGACTTTGTCCTCGAAGCACCTGCTGCTCTCGAGTACGGAGTAATTGACGAGATCATTACTGCTCGCACACACGCAGACCGCACTGGCCCGATTCGCTGAGCACGGGAAACTGACCCATGGCCAAATTTGGTGACACAGCCGAACTGATTAAGTGTGCTTTTTGTGGCAAGTCACAAAAGCAAGTTAAAAAACTTATTGCAGGTCCTGGAGTTCACATTTGCGATGAGTGCATCGAACTCTGCAACGAAATTGTTGACGAAGAGTTTGGTCAAGCAGCAGAAGTTGGCTTAGAAGAACTACCAATCCCGCGTGACATCCGTGCATTTTTGGATGAGTATGTCGTCGGTCAAGAGCAAGCAAAGAAAGTTTTGGCTGTTGCAGTGTTCAATCACTACCGCCGCATTAAATACAAAAATTCGGGCAATGCTCGTCGTGACGAAGTCGAACTGCAAAAGAGCAACATCTTGCTGCTTGGTCCAACTGGTTGCGGCAAGACGCACATGGCCCAAACACTTGCCAGATTGCTCAATGTTCCGTTTGCTATTGCCGATGCGACTGCGCTTACAGAAGCTGGTTATGTGGGCGAAGACGTTGAGAATATTCTGCTCAAGTTGCTGCAGGCCGCCGATTTTGATGTGAAGCGCGCCGAGATGGGCATCGTATATATCGACGAAATCGACAAGGTTGCACGTAAGAGCGAGAACCCTTCAATTACACGCGATGTCTCTGGCGAAGGTGTTCAACAAGCACTGCTCAAGATTCTTGAAGGCACAGTTGCCTCTGTGCCACCGCAAGGTGGTCGTAAGCACCCGCACCAAGAGTTCATTCAAATAGACACCACAAACGTGCTGTTCATTGTTGGTGGTGCATTTGCTGGTCTTGACACAATCATCGAAAACCGCATCGGCCACAAAGGTGTTGGCTTTCATGCTGAGGTGCGTTCGAAGGCGGAGAAGGATCCTGGTCAGTTGTTTGCTCAGGTTTTGCCAGAAGATTTGCTGAAGTTTGGAATGATTCCGGAATTCATTGGCCGTTTGCCAATGGTTGGTGCGGTACACAGTTTGGATAAGGCAGCGTTAATCTCGATTTTGACAGAACCAAAGAACGCATTGCTCAAGCAGTATCAGAAGTTCTTTGAGTTTGAAGACATCGAACTTGAGGTAACTCCAGAAGCACTTGTTGCAATCGCCGAACAAGCATTGCATCGGGGTACGGGCGCTCGCGGATTGCGGGCAATTTTGGAAGAAGTACTGCTCAACACAATGTATGAGATTCCTGGTCGCACCGACGTTGCTCGTGTGGTGTTCGACGAAAAATCAATAACTACGAAGTCGAGTCCTGAACTAGTGATGCGAAATACTCGCGTGACTCGTCAGCGCCGCGCCGCTTCTTAAGAACTAGCCTGCGCATCATGCAATACGGCGAGGCACTCAACTATTTAGATGAGCATGCCAGCTATGAAAAAACTGGTCGCGTTGAATCTCCATCGCTCGACAACATCAACAAATTTATGGATTTGATGGGTCAGCCACACTTGAGCTATCCGGTAATCCATATCACTGGCACAAACGGCAAAGGTTCGACTACGCAAATCATCACGCAGTTGTTGATTGCTCATGGTCTGCAGGTTGGCACATACACGAGCCCGCACTTAGAAAATTTGACTGAGCGAATTTCGCGAAACAACGAACCAATTAGTGAGCAAGATTTTGCCGATTGTGTCGCTGCAATCGCCGACATTGAAGTTTTAGGCGGCGTGCGACCTTCGTATTTCGAAATCATGACAGCGGCAGCATTTCGATATTTTGCAGATACCGCAGTTGACGTTGCAGTTATAGAAGTGGGAATGCTCGGAAGATGGGATGCTACGAACGTTGTGAATTCTTCTGTTGCAGTAAT